>USLO01000020.1 GCA_900555515.1 uncultured Collinsella sp. | reverse complement strand
CAACTGAGCTACAGGTCCATCGCGCAAGGGATATATTAGACGAGTCGTTACGCGCGCGTCAACAACTTTTTTGAAAAACTTTGGAGGGTGCCCGCCGAGTGGGCGAGATGGGTTAGGCTTGCTGCTCGGACAGTCCTGCGCAAGACGAAGGCCACATTAAGTGGCCTTCTTTGCGTGCGGAACTCGCGACAAGCCTAACCCATCTCGCCCACTCGGCGGGCACGGGGTCCAAGGTTGTCAAAAAAGCGGTCGGCGCGCAGGTGCGCCGACCGCCGATATATGGGGTCTGATATTTTCTATCAGCTAGTTCCTCTTACTCGTCGAGGAGATCTTCTGGCATGTCGTCGCCGTCGCCTAGATCGACAGGAGTTTCTTCAGGGGCAGAGCCGTCTTCTGTGGCTTCGCCTTCGGGCTTCTCTTTGGCGGCTGTCATGCGGGCTACGGCGCAGATGCGGTCGTTATCGTCGACGGTCATCATCTTGACGCCCTGGGTGGCGCGACCGGTTTGGCTGATCTCGTCGGTCTTGACGCGAATGACCGTCGCGCCCTCCGTCACGATGAACAGCTCATGCTGCGGGCCCACCGTCTTCATGGCTGCGAGGTTACCCTTGCGCTCGGTCATCTGGATGGTGTAGACACCCTGACCGCCGCGGTTCTGCTCCGGATAATCCGAGACCGGCGTGCGTTTGCCGTAGCCGCGCTCGGTAATGACGAACAGGTCGCCGTTACCGTTGGTAATCTCCATACCAAGAACGCTCACGCCATCCTTCATGCTAATGCCGCGGACGCCGCTGGTATCGCGACCGGTAGCGCGCACCTGGTCCTCGGGGAACATAATCGCCTTGCCCGCGGTGGTTGCCATGATGATCTTGTCACCCTCACGCACGCGGCGTACAGCGAGCAGCGCGTCGTCGTCCCTCAGGTTGATGGCGATCAGGCCGTCGCGGCGGCTACGGTCGTAGGCGCTCATCACGGTCTTCTTGACCATGCCGCTCTTGGTGGCAAACATCAGGTACTCGTCGGCCGGGAACTCGCGGCAGCTGATGACGCTCGCGATCTTCTCGCCTTCCTCGAAGGGCAGCAGGTTGACGATCGCGGTACCGCGCGCTTGGCGCGTACCCACCGGCAGCTCGTGCACCTTCAGGCGATAGACCTTGCCCTTGCTCGAGAAGAACAGCACGTACTCGTGCGTGGACGCGATAAACATCTCGTCGATAACGTCGTCCTCTTTAAGGTTGACGCCCGACACGCCCTTGCCGCCGCGCTTCTGGGCACGGTAGGCGGCCACCGGGATGCGCTTGACGTAGCCGGTGTGGGTGATGGTCACGACCATGTCCTCGTCGGCAATCAGATCTTCGACGTCCAGGTCCTTCTCGACATGGCTGATCTCGGTGCGGCGCTTGTCGCCGAACTTCTTGGAAATCTCGCGCATCTCTTCCTTGATGACGCCCAGGATTTTCTCCTCGTGCGCCAACAGGTCCTCGTAGTAGGCGATGGCGCGGCGCAAGCCGTCCAGCTCTTCCTGAATCTTGTCGCGCTCCAGGCCGGTCAGGCGGCGCAGCTTCATCTCGAGGATGGCCGTAGTCTGCTCGGGCGTAAAGCCAAAGCGCTCGATTAGGCGGCTGCTGGCCTCAGAGTCGGTCTGCGAGGAGCGGATGATGCTGATGACCTCGTCGATATGGTCGAGAGCCATCAGGTAGCCCTCGAGGATATGGGCACGCGCCTGGGCCTTCTTGAGATCAAAGCGGGTGCGGCGGGTGACGACGTCGACTTGGTGGTCGATGTAGTGTTGCAGCATCTCGCGCAGGCTCAGGCATTTGGGAACGCCGTTGACAAGCGCCAGGTTGTTGGCGCCAAAGGTCGTCTGCAGCGAGGTGTACTTGTACAGGTTGTTGAGCACGACCTGCGGGATGACGCCCTTCTTGAGTTCGATGACCAGGCGGATACCCTTCTGGTTGGACTCATCGCGCATATCCGAGATACCCTCGATGCGCTTGTCGTTGACGAGCTGGGCGATCTTCTCCTGCAGGGTGCCCTTGTTGACCATGTAGGGAATCTCGGTAAAGACCAGGCGGCTACGGCCGGTTTTGGTGGACTCCACATGGGCCTTTGCGCGCACGGTGATGGAGCCGCGGCCGGTCTCGTAGCTCTGCCTAATGCCGGCGCTGCCCATGATGATGGCGCCGGTGGGGAAGTCCGGACCGGGCATGATCTGCATAAGCTCGTCGACGGTGGCGTCGGGATTATCGATCAGGTAGCAGGTGGCCTCGATCGCCTCGGTGAGATTGTGCGGGGCGATGTTGGTGGCCATGCCGACGGCGATGCCCTGGCTGCCGTTGACCAGCAGGTTGGGGAAACGCGCGGGCAGCGCCTGGGGCTCGGCGAGCGATTCGTCGTAGTTGGGCTGCCAGTCGACGGTGTCCTTCTGCAGGTCACGCAGGAGCTCCATGGCGGGCTTTGCCAGGCGGCTCTCGGTGTAACGCATGGCGGCGGCGCCGTCGCCGTCGATGTTGCCGAAGTTGCCGTGACCGTCGATGAGCGGCGTGCGCATGGAGAACCACTGTGCCAGGCGGACCATAGCCTCATAGACCGCGAAGTCGCCGTGCGGATGGTACTTACCGATAACTTCGCCGACCGTCCAGGCCGACTTCTTGTGCGGACGGTTGGGGTAGATGCCGCTCTCGTTCATTGCGTACAGGATGCGACGGTGCACCGGCTTTAAGCCGTCGCGCACGTCCGGCAGGGCGCGGGCGGTGATGACCGACATCGAGTACTCGATGAACGACTGCTTCATCTCACGGCCGAACTCCGAAATCTGGAGCTGGCCGCCGTTGATATCCTCGCCGGCCGAGGCGCCACGGTCGACTTCGCCAAAACTCTCCTCGAGCTCGGCGTCGTCGTCCTCTTCCTCATCATCATCGGCATCGGGGTTATAGGCGTCCGGATCGCCGTCCTCACCCTGCTCGGCGCGGGCAAGCAGGCGTTTCAGATCATCGGGCATGCCGGCGTCGCCGGCATCGTCCATACCCTCATTGTTGTTGATATCGTCTGCCACGTTACCTCCTCATGGTTTGCGTGGTTCAAATCAGATAGTCCCCGTCCCCGTCGCTAGGACGGAGACGGCTTTTCCAGGTGCCGCAGATTCGCTCGAAAGAGGAGGGAAGCGTACTTGGGTACGCGACCGACGATTGAGGGCGAAGGTGCGGTGGCTGGGAAAGCCGAACAGGTTAGGCATCTAAGAATCGTGCGTCGTGGGCATGCTTCTCGATGTACTCGCGGCGATAGCCGACCTCGGAACCCATCAGTTCGCGCACGGCGCGGTCTGCCACCACGGCATCCTCGATCGACACGCGCTGCAGAATGCGGGTCTTGGGATCCATCGTCGTCGAGGCAAGCTGCTTGGGGTCCATCTCGCCCAGGCCCTTGTAGCGCTGGACGGTATAGCCCTTGCGCTTCTTAGTGATCTTGCCGTCCTTGGCCTTGCCGTCCTCGTCGTTGTCGTCGGGGTTCAGTCCCAGGCTCTGGATGGTGTCGCGCAGGATCTCGTCTTCGGGCTGGCGGCCGTTGGGATACACGTAGTGAATCTTGTTGCGCACCTTGATGCCAAAGATGGGCGGGCACGCGACGTACACGTAGCCGGCATCAATCAGCGGGCGCATGTACTTGTAGAAGAACGTCAGCAGCAGGATGCGGATGTGCGCGCCGTCGACATCTGCATCGGTCATGATGATGATCTTGTGGTAGCGGGCCTTGGTGATATCAAAGTCGCCGCCGTCGCCGGCGCTCGTCGTGACGCCGCAGCCGATCGCGGTGATGAGTGACTGGATGGTGTCACTCGAGAACGCACGATGATCGCCCACGCGCTCGACGTTCAGAATCTTGCCGCGCAGGGGCAGAATCGCCTGGATGTCTCGGCGACGGCCGTCCTTGGCCGAGCCGCCTGCCGAGTCGCCCTCAACGATAAAGAGCTCGGTGAGCTCGGCGTCGCGCACCGAGCAGTCGGCGAGCTTGCCGGGCAGCGACGCTGTTTCGAGCAGGCTCTTGCGGCGGGTCGCCTCGCGCGCCTTGCGGGCGGCGTTGCGCGCCTTGCAGGCCTGTTGGGCCTTCTTGACGATCTCGCGAGCGGGCTTGGGATGCTCCTCGAGGTAATCGGCAAGGCCGTCGGTCACAATCTTGAGCGTCAGCGCGCGCATATAGGAGCTGCCGAGCTTGGCCTTGGTCTGGCCCTCAAACTGCGGATCGGGCAGTTTGACCGAGATCACGGCCGATAGGCCCTCGCGCACATCGTCGCCGGTCAGGTTGGCGTCTTTTTCCTTGAGCAGGTTCTGTTTGCGAGCGTAATCGTTAATCACGCGGGTGAGTGCGGTACGGAAGCCCTCGAGGTGCATGCCGCCCTCGGGGGTGTAGATGTCGTTGGCAAACGACATGACGTTCTCGCCGTAGCCGCTATTCCACTGCAAGGACACCTCGACCTCGCCCATCTTGGTCACGGGCGCATCTGGATCCGATTTGCCCTCAATATAGATAGGCTCCTTAAAGGCCTCGGGGACATCCTTGCCCTCGTTGAGGAACTTGACGAAGTCGATGATGCCGCCGGCATAGCAAAACTCCTCCACATGGGGAGTCGCCTCGCGCTCGTCGGCCAGCACGATCTTGAGGTTCTTGTTGAGGAATGCCGTCTCCTGCAGACGGTTGTGCAGCGTGTCGAAATCGTAGATGCAGGTCTCGAAGATCTCGTCGTCGGGCCAGAAGCTGACAGTGGTGCCCGTCGTCTCCGAAGTGCCCACGACCTCCATCTTCTTGACAGTTTTGCCGCGCGAAAACTCCATCTCGTAGATGTTGCCATCGCGGCATACCTGTACGACCACACGCTTGGACAGGGCGTTGACGACGGAGATGCCCACGCCGTGCAGGCCGCCCGAGACCTTGTAGGCCGAGTTATCGAACTTACCGCCGGCGTGCAGGATCGTCATGACGACCTCGAGCGTCGGGATCTTTTTGATAGGATGCTCGTCGACGGGGATGCCGCGCCCGTTGTCGACGACCGTGATGGAGTTGTCGGCGTGGACCGTCACCTGAATCTCGGTGCAGAAACCGGCCATGGCCTCGTCGACGGAGTTGTCAACGATCTCCCACACCAGGTGATGAAGACCGCTGGCGCTCGTCGAGCCAATGTACATGCCCGGGCGCTTACGAACGGCCTCGAGACCTTCGAGAATCTTAATCTCGCCGCCATCGTAATCGTTTTCGTTTGCCACACGTCCTCCTTCAGTTAAGAAAATGTGTATAGCCTTACTAGTTTATCGTAAAAAAATACCCTCGGGAACGAGGGTATTTGGCTCTACAAGGCCACCAGATGCGATTTAAGGCTCTTTTTTGCTCTGCACGCCCTTGGCCCACTCGGCACTGGCTCTCATGGCGTTCTCGAGGGCCTCGCGCAGTTTTTGGTCCTCGATGGGTGCCACTTGGTGCTCGATCTCGGCGCGTTCGGCATCGCTTAGGTCGGCATGCGGAGCCGGCGGACGCTCGGCCACGGCCGGACGCAGGCGCTCTTTTGCAGCGGGTGGTGTGTGGCCGGGGGCGGTCGTCTTGAACACCAGGCCGTCGACGTGCGCGCCGGCGCGCTCCATGCGCGCGCGGATAATCTCGCGCAAAAGCGTCATCTCCTGCGTCCATGAGGGCGAATCGAGGTACACCAGCAGTTCGTTGGACTCGGGCAGGTAGCGCAGACCGGTCACATGGCGTCCCTCACGCGTGCCCGAGCACACCGCATTCCAGGCGCGATAGACTGCACGAGATTCCTCTGCAGCCTCCATCTGCGCGCGGCGCTCAGGTGTCGCGGCCGCCAGGATGCGCTGACGCTCGGCATCCAAAAAGCCGCCAAAGGCAACCGTTCCGTTCTCGCGCTCGTAATTAGCACGTCTCACCCATGCTCACCACCTTGGCTCGATCAAGCAGGTCATCGGTAAAATACCCTAGATTGGTGGTGGTTATGACCGTCTGGATATCATCACCGATCAGCTGCAGGAAAGCGCCTCGGCGCCCGGCGTCGAGCTCGCT
Source organism: uncultured Collinsella sp. (assembly GCA_900555515.1). Lineage (GTDB taxonomy): Bacteria > Actinomycetota > Coriobacteriia > Coriobacteriales > Coriobacteriaceae > Collinsella. Next base: position 9,950 of record USLO01000020.1, on the reverse strand, counting down.
CATCACGTCGTCCAAGAGCAGCAGCGGCGCGGTGCCCAAGATATCACGCGCCACTGCCACCTCTGCCACCTTCCAGGCAAGCACCAGCGTTCGCTGCTGCCCTTGGCTGGCAAATGAACGGGCCGATCGACCCGCGACGGAAAACTCAATCTCGTCGCGATGCGGACCCACGAGCGTCACGCCGCGGCGGATCTCCTCGTCGGCGCGCTCATCGAGCGCTGAGAGCATGTGCTCATACGCCCAGCCCCTGAGCTCGTCGCGATCCTCGGTGCGAGGCAGGTCGCCAAGCGTGGACACATAGGACACGCCGGCGGACTCGCCGGATGCCACGCGACCATAGGCGTCGCGCACATGGCCCGACAGCCGGTCGAGCAGGGCCAGACGATGCACGAGCAGGGCCGAACCGGCGCGGGCAATAGATTCGTTCCAGGCGCCGAGCATCTCGCGGCAGCACCAGGTCTCCTTGAGCAGGGCATTGCGCTGGGTCACGCAGCGCCCGTAGGCGCTAGCCAAATCGGCATAGCGCGCACTCAGCTGAACGCCAAAGTCATCAAGCGCGGTGCGGCGCACGCTGGCACCCCGCTTGACCATATCCAGGTGGTCCGGACAAAACAGCACGCTCGGCAGTACCCCGCGCACGCCGGACGCAGCGCAGCGCTTGCCGTTGCGGCTAAACGAACGCTTGCCGTCTTCCACGCTCAGCCCCATGTCCAGCACGCGCCCATCACCTTCGAGCCTCAGCTCGACCTTGCATGAGCCCACGCCGTCGTGCACGAGCTCGGCTGCGGTCGGATGCCTAAACGAGGTGCCACTCGTCAGTAGCTGCAGCGCCTCTATGAGGTTGGTCTTTCCCGCCGCGTTGGGACCTGCGAGCACCGTCACACCGTCGCTCAGGGCAAGGCGGTAGCTGTCGAAGCTGCGATAGCGCGCAACGGAAAGATCGCGTGCGAACATTGTCATGGGCAGCGCTAGATGCGTACCGGCATGACCAGGTACAGGTAGTTGATCTTGTCGTAGGACTTGAAGATGCCAGCCTGCGAATAGCTCTTGAGCTCCAGCGTGATCTCCTTCTCCTTGGACAGGGCATTGAGGCAGCCAAAGATGTAGTGGTAGTTGAAGGCGATGGTGCCCGACTCGCCCTCGGCCTCGACATCGATCGTCTCCTGTGCCAGATCCTGGTCGTTGGAAATGGAGGACAGGCCCATCTGGCCGTTCTCAACATCGATCTCAAACTTGACAGCGGGGTTGGCGCTCGCGATAACGGCCACACGTTTAAGGGCGGCGTTAAAGGCGGCCACGTCGATCTTGACGCTCGTCACGCACGAATCGGGGATGAGCTGCTTGTAATTGGGATATACGCCCTCGATGCGGCGCGACACGTAGGTGGTGTTGCCGGCCTCAAAGACAACCTGGGTGTCGGTTGCGCCGACCATGATGGTAGCTTGGCTCGCCATGATGCTCAGGGCGTCATTGAAGGCGTCGGCAGGCACGTTGAGCTCAAAGGAACCTTCGAGGGTCGAGGTCTCGACCTGCGTATCGCACACGGCCAGTCGGAAGGAATCGGTCGCGACCAGGCGCACGGTGTTGTTCTCGACCTTCATGTGCACGCCACCCAGGATGGGGCGGGCCTTGTCGGTCGAGGTGACGCGCCACACGCGGCCGACCATCTCGGACAAGATATCGGTCGGCAGTTCCACGGCGCTCTCGATGGCATAGGCCGGAAACTCGGGGAAGTCATTAGCATCGAGCGTGTTCAGGCGGAAAGAGCTCTTCTCGCAACCAATCAGCACCTGGCGCTCGGACAGCTCAAAGGTGACTGGGGCATCGGGGAGGGTCTTGGTGATATTGGAGAGCATCTTACAGGGGATAACCATCTCGCCCTCTTCTTCGACATGCGCCGCGATGCGATGACGGATCGAGATGGTGTAGTTAGAGGTCTGGAATTCCAAGATGCCGTCTTGGGCCTTAACGAGCACGCCCGACAGGATGGGGAGGGTGGATGCCGAAGCGACACCCTTCATAACGACGCCGATGGCTTGTGTAAGCGAGCTCTGGCTGACGGTGAACTTCATCTTTTAATACCTTTCTATAGATATAAATATCTTAATAATAGTAATAGCACTGACGAAACTGTTGATTACTCCCAAAGACGCAGGTCAGACCCAAAAAGAGAATCGACAGCAGTCTGTGTGCAACAGGGGTGGTTTTCCACGTTCAAAACCTGCGCAAAACTTTTCATCACCGCGGGTTGGGTTTTAGACACCTTATGCCCGTGGTTTCGACAAGTTTTCAACAGGTGTCTCTATTTCCCTACGAGCGCAGTGTAATTTTATCGCGCAGCGACTTAAGGTCTTCGGTGACGGTGCGGTCTTCCTGGATCATCTTCTGGACCTTTTTGTAGCTCGTGCTGACGGTCGAGTGGTTGCGGTTGCCAAATTCGGCGCCCACCGCCGTGGTCGTCATCTCGCACATCTCGATGGCCAGGTAGATAGCGATATGGCGTGCTTTGGCGATATTGGCGTTGCGACGCGGGCCGATGAGCTCCTCGTGCGTCACGCCGTACTGCTCTTCGATGACGGACTGAACCGTTTGCACGTTGATCTTTTTGGCCGATGTGTCGAAGTACTGGCTGGCGATGGCGTCGATATCGTCAAAGGTGAGCTCCCCGCCCTCGCGTTCGCGGTCGCCCGCCTCGCCGGCGCAGCGCTCGCAGAAGCTCTCGAGTTCGCGGATGTTGGTGCCCGAGACCTCGGCCATGTGTTTAAAGTGCTCGTCGGTCAGGTGCCCGCCGTCGCCCCCATAGGCCGCCAGCAGTGAGTCGTCGCCCGCCTCGGGAGCGGCGACGATGGTGTTCTCGTAATAGCGCTGCAAGATCTTGTATTTCATCTCGTAGCTGGGCTCTGCGACCAGGCAGAGCATTCCGGCGTTGAAGCGGCTGGTCAGACGCTCGTCCATGCTTAGGTCCTTGGGGGCGCGGTCTGCCGCGATGACGACCTTCTTGTTGTTGCGGATGAACTCGTCCATGAGCTGGAAAAAGTAGTCCACGCTCGCGCGCTTGCCGATGATGTTTTGGATGTCATCGATGATGAGCACGTCCACGCCGTGGTACGCCTGCATGATGGGGGCGTTGCTCTTCTTTTGACGGTCGAACTCGGTCATCAGGTCGTCCAGATATGCCTGGGAGTTGGCATACTTGACCTTGATCTCGGGCGACTTCTCGGCGAGCTCGTTTTTGATGGCAAGCAGCAGGTGCGTCTTGCCCAGGCCCGATTTGCCGTAGATGAAAAGTGATGTGCATGTGCCGCGCTCGTCCGCGAGGGCGGCAAACTTGAGTGCCGAGCGATAGGCATGGCTGTTCTCGGGGCCGTAGACAAAGTTCTCAAAGGTAAATTTTGAGTTCGCGGCGAGCGGGGCTCCATCCGTATTCTGCTCGGCCGGCACGGTCGGTGCTGGCATGGGTGAAGCGGGGGTCGCAGCTTGCGTGGATTTAGTCGGCGCTCCGCCCTTCATCTGGTTCATCATGCGGCGAAAATCGTCGGCTGAGAGCGTGTTCTTGATTGCAATGCCCGAATCCGCGCCCGCCGCTGCGTCGTGAGCGATGGGCATGTGCGTGACGGGTGCGTTCGTTGACGTCGCCGCCGCGGTCGGCAACGGTGCCATGGTTTCACGGGAAACATCGCTGTGCTGGTGCTCGACCGTCGACGCGTCGCCTGCGGAGGCCGGCACCGCCGGGGAAGCAGCGGGAGCCGTGGCGGGCGCCGTGGCGGCAGCGGATTCCGTCGCGGCGCCTTGTGGTGCCACGATGTCGAGCGCAATCGGTGCAAAGGCGATTTCTTCCAGATAGGCCTCAATAGTCGGCTGATGCTTTTTGAGCTGCGCGATGGCAAAGCGCGAGGGGGCCTCGATCGTGAGCGTATCTTCGGTCAGGCTTATGGCGCGCGATTGCCCCAGCATGTTGATGAGGCGTGCATCTTGGCCGTCGCGCTGGCAAAAGGCGATGGCATCCCCCAGGATGATGCTTGCTTCCTCGTCCACTGTCTCTCCCGTTCTTTAGCTCTGAGCTCGCACGCGAGCGGCGCCGAGTTCGGTCAGATGGTATTTCTGGCCATGCTTGATGACCAAGCCGGCCTGCGCCAAGTCATTGAGCGTGCGTGACCAAGTGGGGGCCGAGTTTCCAAACGCCCTCGCCAGATCGGTTGCACCGCACGCTTGATTTTGCGCCAGATAGCCCAGCGCGGCGTTGCCGCGATCGCTTACGAACACGTCCGGTTGTGGCTGCGCATACTGATTTGCTGCATTAGGATACATCATTTGAGCTGCTGGTTGTTGAGAACTCTGCACCGGCGGCATTTGCTGTTGAAAACTTTGAGGCCACTGTTGGTAAGGCTGCGGAGGCATCTGCTGGGCCCAGGGGTTGTACTGCTGCTGCGGCATCTGCTGGTACGGCTGCTGATATCCCTGCTGGTACTGCTGCGGGAACTGCTGGCCGTACCCCAGTGGCGGCATCTGCTGATATGGATTTCCCTGTTGGTACGGCTGATAGCCCATTTGCTGGCCACCCAGTGCCCCCGTCGCCTGCTGCATTGCTGCTGCATCCTGATCCGCCAGCGGCATGGCCTCTGGCATGTTTGGCGGCATCGACATCGATGTCGCCTGGGGCTCTTGTGTAGGAAGCATTCCGGGCTGCTGTATCTGCCCCACGGGGGGCTGCATCTGCTGCGTTGCCATGGGCTGCTGCACAAAAGCTCCCGGCAGGGGATATGTGGGCTGCTCCGTCTCGGGCCGCACGGCAGCACCGCGTCCGCCGGCGCGCTCGATTTCCTGCACGCGCTTAGGGTCCAGGCTTACCGTAACCACAGTACCGTTGCCCATGTTGTCCTCGATGGATACGGCACCGCCGGCGTTTTCCAAATACTCCTGCACCATGGGAAACCCTGCTCCGGTTCCACGGATATAGCGCTTCATCTTGCTGTTTGCGCTGGTAACGCCAAAGTCGAAAGCGCGTTCCTTGTCGTCGATGCCGGGTCCTTGATCAGCAAAGCGGATGGTGTCTCCGCCGTCCAGAATCGAGATGATGGGCTCGGCAAAGTGCGCGTGGATAAAGTTTTCGACAATCTCGCGGATGACCATGAGCGAGATATGGCCACCTTGTTCTTTCATGCACTGGTAGACGGTGTTGGTCGTCTCTTCCAAATACGTGCGGACATCTTGCGGATCAATGACGATCACACGCGGTGTCGACAGCATGTCGTCATAGACGGCGATGCGCGCGGCGTACATGGCTTTTGGCGCCTGCGTGGTCGTCTGCTCGCCTTCCGCACGCTCTTCGCGCACGCCGGTGATGTGCTCGTTGTCGGGTGCCGGGTCTCCGGAATCGACCATGGTGTAAAAGTCGTCAGACATGCCGCTCGCAATCTTTCAAAAGGTTTCGGACAAATAGTAGCTCACCGTGCAATGTTTCTCATCTTTCGACAACTTTTCAAAACCTGTTGAAAACTTTGGAAAACGGACGAAAAGTTCTCAACATTGCCAACATGACCTGTCGAAAACTCGATGAAATATCGTGAAAAGTTGCCATGTACCGCTAAATCGAGCTTGGCTTATGGGGGAACCGTGTGAACTGCGCAACCTTTTACCTTTGATTTCTTGACATTTGAACATTGATTTCCCTACAATCTTCAAGCTCACGTGTCTATATCTGCGTCCGCGTCCCCGCGGACACTCGAAATGCAGCAGGAGGAACTTAAGATGAAGCGTACGTATCAGCCTAATAAGCGTAAGCGTGCCAAGACCCATGGCTTCCGTGCCCGTATGGCCACTAAGGGTGGTCGTGCCGTGCTCGCCCGTCGTCGCGCCAAGGGCCGCAAGCGTCTCACTGTCTAGCAGCGATACACACATCTCGCATGAAGACTATTAAGTCTCGGCAAGATTTCGAGCATGTGTTCAGTCAGGGGCGTCGTTTCAATCACCCTCTGATTCGAATGACCATATGTGAATCGGTTGGCGAAGGCGACTCCGGAAGGGTCGCCTTCGTTGGTGCTAAACGGCTCGGTTGTGCTGTCGTGCGCAACCGTTCTAAGCGTGTGATGCGCGAGGCCGCCCGCAGCTGTGGATTTCCCGTTGCGGGTTATGACATCATCTTGTTCGCAACTCCCAAGACGAGGGTTTCCTCGCCGCAGGAGATGGACAATGCATTGCGTTCGCTTATGAAACGCGCCGGCGTTGCCGGGGAGGAGCGATGAGCAATCACGTTTTGCGACGTGTTGCCATCGCTCCTATTCGCATATATCAACAGGTTATTTCGCCCTTATTGCCTGACGCCTGCATTTATTACCCAACGTGCTCACAATACGCCATCCAGGCGATTGAGAAGTACGGTTTTTTGAGAGGCTGCTGGCTTGCCGTGAGGCGCATCGCTCGCTGCAATCCCCTGCACGTCGGCGGTTATGACCCTGTGCCCTAGCGGGCACTCGCTATCGGAGGAAAACTTACATGTGGGATTGGATCGTTAACATCCTTTTCGAGCTGCTCAAGCTCATCCAGACCTTTGCGGTCGACTGGGGCCTGTCCATCATCATCCTGGTGGTCATCATCCGTCTGCTGCTGACGCCGCTCATGCTCAAGTCGACCAAGTCGACGGCTCGCATGCAGGTGCTGCAGCCCAAGATGCTCGAGATCCAGGAGCGCTATGCCGACGATCCTCAGCGTCAGGCCGAGGAGATGCAGAAGTTCTACAGCGAGAACAAGTTCAACCCGATGGCTGGTTGTTTGCCGCTGTTGATCCAGATGCCTGTCCTGTTCGCCCTGTTTACGTTGCTGCGCAACCTGCCGCAGTACTTTAACGACGGCACGTTCTCGTTCTTCAACATCCTGCCCGACCTGACCACCACGCCGAGCGCTTCCTTTGCCGATGGCTTTATGGTTGCGCTGCCTGCGCTGGTCTGCCTGATTCTGTTCGCCGTCCTGACCCTGATTCCGCAGCTCTATATGTCGCGCAACCAGACCGGCCAGCAGGCTCAGAGCATGCGTATGATGGCTGTTGTCATGACGGTCATGATGCTTTGGATGGGCTGGAGCCTTCCCGTTGGTGTTCTGCTGTACTACGACGTCTCGTCTGCTTGGCAGGTTATCCAGCAGATTTTTGTGACGCAGAAGGTTATCGAGAAGGCCAAGGCCGATGAGGAGGAGCGTCTTAAGAACGCGCCGCTGCAGGTTGAGGTCACTCGTCGAGAGAAGAAGCCGCGCCCGCACAAGAAGAAGTAGTGGGATATCAATCTTATTTAGGTACCTAACTTTTGGAGTACGTTATGTCTGAAGAGATCATCGAGGATATGCTTGAGGAGGTTGCCCCGCAGGTCGCGGGCGATTATCCCGAGATTGCACAGCGCTACAAGGCTGGTGAAGAGCTGACCGATGAGGAGCTCGACACCATTGCCGATGTTGCGATTTCCATCCTGCGTTCCATCCTTTCGCACTTCGATGCCGCCAACTCTCCTATCGATGAGTATGAGGGTGACGAGGGTGAGCTGATTTTGGATGTAACGGCTCCCGACCTTGCTGTTCTCATTGGCCGTCATGGTCGCACCCTTGATGCCCTTCAGGTTATGTTCTCTTTGCTGGTGAGCCGCAAACTTGGCTTTAGGTATCCGGTTGTAGTGGACGTAGAGGGATACAAGAGTCGCCGTCAGGACAAGGTTGCTTCCATGGCTCAGTCTGCTGCCGAGCGTGCCATCCGCACTCATAAGAGTGTTTCGCTTCCGCCCATGAATGCCTACGAGCGTCGACTGGTTCACATTGCACTTCGTGGCAATGATGCCGTCGATACTCATTCTGAGGGTTCTGACCCTGATCGCCATGTGGTGATTGTTGCTCGATAATCTTCTCGAGCTTATGCTAAGGGGACGTGGTTTCCACGTCCCCTTTTTTTGTCAAAAGTTCTCGATACACTGATTTTTGTCAGAAAGGAGCTTTCGTTGTTAGTACTTACTGATCAGCAGGCTGACGAGATGTTGAGTTGTCTAACTTCCTATTGCAAAGAGTATTCCTTGAGCGTAACTGATGTTGAGCTGAGGAAATGTATTCAGCATTTGGATTTGGTTCTAGAAACAAATAAGACAACCAATCTCACCCGTATTCTTAACGTAGAAGATGCTGCAGTACTTCATATCCTCGACTCACTTGTTTTGCTCCCCTATATCAACAAGGCTCCTGAGGGAGCTTTGCTCGATATGGGAACAGGTGCGGGCTTCCCTGGTATTCCATTAACCATAACCACGCATCGTAAAGCTACTTATATTGACTCTGTTGGCAAGAAGGTTGATGCGGTTAATTCCTTTGTCCATGCTCTTGGATTGAAACATGCTCATGCGGTTCATGATCGTCTTGAAGAATATGCTCGAAGCCATAAGAAGCAGTTCTCTGTTGTGATCGCCCGCGCACTGGCCCCTCTACCGATTCTTGTTGAGTATGCGGCTCCGTATCTGAAGGATGGAGGGCTATTTGTTATAACCAAGGGCAATCCTTCGGATGAGGAGCTTGCTTCCGGCATGTCAGCAGCTAAGATTTGCGGCTTCACTTTGCTTCTGAATGACGCAATTGATTTGCCTGAAGGCTTGGGTCACAGGGAGTTCATTGTTCTTAAGAAGAGTCATCCAGCATCCGTCTCATTGCCTCGTGCAAATGGCGTGGCAAAGAAGAATCCGCTTGCCTAGATGTTTCACGTGAAACATAATGGATACTAACAACTTGCAGTGTTTCACGTGAAACATGGCGGTTGATATCGAATCGGAATGTTTCACGTGAAACATCCTCCGTTTGACAGCTTTACTACACACCAGGAGGGACCGTGGGATTTCGCGACGTTAAGCGTTCTAAGAGCGCAAAAGACACGCGTATCATTGCAATTATCAATCAAAAGGGCGGCGTTGGTAAGTCAACGACGGCTGTAAACCTAGCAGCAGCACTGGGTGAGCAGGGTCGTAAGACGCTGATTGTCGATTTTGATCCGCAGGGAAACAGCACCAGTGGATTCGGAATTGAAAAAGAAGACCTTGATCACTGCATCTATGATGCATTGCTGAATGATGTGCCGGCAGAGTCGCTTGTCCTTGATACAAATTGCAAAAAGGTATTCGTAATTCCGGCTACAATTCAGCTTGCAGGCGCCGAAATTGAGCTCGTAAGCGCAATTGCTCAAAAACAGACACCCGATGCCCACATAGCACGCGCCCTCGATCCGCAGATACCGCACGCCCGCCGCCAGCACCTCCACCTCGCCGGCCTGCACGAAGATCCGCATCAGCGGCTGCGCGAACACGCACACGAGCAGGGAAATGAGTGCCGAGAACCCCGCCGAGACCAGCGTCGCGTTCCGGAAGCCCCTCCGGATCCGCTGCCGCTGCCCCGCGCCGTAGTTCTGCGCGACGAAGGTGGAAAACGCGTTGCCGAAATCCTGCACGGGCAGATAGGCGAAGGTGTCGATCTTGACCGCCGCCGCAAACGCAGCCATTACGGTGGCGCCGAAGCTGTTCACCAGAGCGGCGATGCTGTCCTCCCGCTCGGTGTCCGTCATGCGGGTGGCGTAGTCACAGACGGAGCAGAAGAACCAATCCGGCAGATAGCCGGGGGTAGCCTGCTGTGCTGCCGGAATGGGATAATCGGATAGTTCAAAGACTGTGCTGTGCATGCTTACGCCCCCTTTTGGCAGTACTGCCGCATAAACTCCCCAAGGGAGATGCCGTAGCCGGAGCGGCAGACAAGAGCGCCCCTGTCAAAGTCCAGATAACCGTCCTCCGGGATGGGGAGGGGCTGCAAGGTCAGGATGCTGCCGCAGAAGTTCACAAGGATGCCTCTGGCGGCTTGGCAGGGGTCAAAGGGATTTCCGTCCGCATGGCGCAGTTCGTATGCGTGTACGCCATCGGGGACAGTGGAGCGACTGATCGGCCAATCGG
>USLO01000019.1 GCA_900555515.1 uncultured Collinsella sp. | reverse complement strand
TTCTAGCGCAAGGGCTGGATATCCTCCATCTATTGCATATCGAGCACCATGGCATAGACATCGCGCTTGCGGCGCGAATACTTCTGAGACAGGCGCTTGGCCACCGCAGACGCGGGCTCTCCCTCCTCGAGCGCGGCGCGGATATCCTCGCGCAGAGCCTCGTCGGGATCCGCTGCCGCGGCGCCAACCGGCACGATACCGGCCTCCTCATCCTCGCTCGGCGGCGCGATGACCAGTGCAATCTCGCCCTTTACCTCGCCACGAGCACGCAGCTCCTCGGCGAGCTGGACAGCTGGCCCGCGCAAGACCTCCTCGTGCAGCTTGGTGAGTTCGCGGCAGACGGCAACCTCACGTTGGGGAAAGACCTCCGCCACGGCCTCGAGCGTCGCCACGATGCGATGTGGAGACTCGTAGAAGATGAGTGCGCCGGGCACCACGGCAAGGCGCTGCAAACGGCGCACACGGTCACCGTGCTTTCGGCCCAAAAAGCCCTCGAAGAAAAAATGCTCGCAGGGAATGCCGGACGAAACGAGCGCCGTGACACAAGCAGAGGGCCCGGGAATAACTTCTACGGGCACATCGGCCTCACGTGCCGCCTCGACCAGCGTCTGGCCGGGATCGGACACGCTCGGCATGCCGGCGTCCGAGGCAAAGGCGAGGGTCTCCCCCGCCAGCAGACGGTCGACCAGGCCGGCGGCGCGGCTGGCGATCACATTCTCGTCGCAACGGACAAGCGGCTTGGAAATGCCCAGGTGCATCAGCAGCTTTGACGTCACACGCGTGTCTTCGCAGCAGATGGCATCGGCGGCGGCAAACGCCTCGCCAACGCGCGGGGACAGGTCGCCCAGGTTGCCGATGGGCGTGCCGACCACATAGAGTTTGCCCGTATGGGCGCTGTTTTGCGTCATATCAACCTATTCAATCATGCCGCGCTCGAGCGTACCGAGCGCCGCGCGGGCGTCCCATGCTGCAATGCGCTTCTCGGTCTTCCACGTTTGGAAGAACCAACCGGCAGCCGGCGCAAACGAAGCCAGCTGATTGGCGATAAACACGCGCTCGTAGGCATTGCGGCCCTCGGGCGTAACCGACGAGTTGGCAAAGATCGCCGCGCCCGACCATTCGCCCACCAGCACGGGGAACCCAGTCGAAATCGCTTCTTTGAGCTCGCGCTTGTTACGCGAAATCGCCGTCGTCAGCCCGCGGGGGCTCGTGATATCGAGCGCATACTCGTCGCGGTAATGGTACAGGTGAAGGTCCATGTAGACGTTCTTGTACTTGGCGCCGCGCATAAAATGCTTCCACTCGCTGGGATGTCCCGAAGACGAAAAGACGACGATCTTATCCTCGGGCATATACGAACGGACGAGCTCATAGGCATCGCGATAGAAGTTGCGCAGGTAGTGCGCCGGAATGCCATCCGTCATGGTGAAGAGGCTCTTGCGGACACTCATCTGCGGCGTATCCAGCAGTTCAATGCCCAGCAGGCTCTCGGCCTCGCCGTAGCGATCGGCCAGGCGCTCGAGCACGTCGAGCGCGACATGACGACCGTTGGTGGACGAATGCCACTCGGCAACAGCCTCTGGCGTGGCGGGCGAATCATTGGAATCTCCCTGGCCACCGGGCACAGTTGCTAGATCAAGCAGCACGCGGATGTCGTACTTGGCAGCCCACTCAATCGCACGGTCAATGTAGTCGACAACCGAGATGTAGGACGCATCGGACTCCTGCGAGCCAAAGGCATACCAGGGCACCGGCAGACGCACGGCATTGAGACCGATCTGCGCCATGCGACGGAAATCGTCCTCGCTCACAAACGTCTCGTAATGACGGCGCATGCGCTCGTTATAGGCGGCGGTGCCCATGGCCTCCTGCAGCTCGGCCGCGTTGGATGCACCGGTCGCCGCGTATAGCGACGGGGTCACCCAAGGCTCGGGAATAAACCAGCCAGAGAGATTAACGCCGAGTATCCTCTCCATCACTGCCCCCTTCGGATCGTGCAGGCTGAGCCTGCATCGTATTGCACAGGAAAAGTATCGTTTTGAGTATACCCGCGCGTGCGGACAGACGACCGAACGGTCTGTAAAGTGGCGCAAAAGCGGGAGGAATATCTGGGCGGGCCCGAGATGGCGCGCCGAGATGTACATATGCGCCGGAAGTAGGCGGCCGAAAAGCGCATCCCGTTCTGAGCGCGGGATCTGGGACGCAGTTTCCGCCAAAGACCGCAAAAGGAAAGCACATCCCATTCTGACGCCGGATTCCGGGTCGCGCTTTCCCAAGCGGCCTCAAAGCGGAAAACGCATCCCACTCTGAAGCCAAATTCCGGGACGCAATTTCCGCAGAGCCCTCAATAAAAGAAAAGGACCCCTTTGCAGAGGTCCTAGTCAATTCAAGGTGGCGGGGAAGGGAATCGAACCCCTGACACGAGGATTTTCAGTCCTCTGCTCTACCAACTGAGCTACCCAGCCATTTGAGGTGTGCCTTGTTTCAAGGCTTGATTAGTATAACCAAGGACACGCTCCGGTCAACCGAGAATTTTAAAAAAGTTTTTGAGCATAGCCTCGGTTCTATAAATCGGCACGTCAGAAGCATCAACCGGCAGAAAGAAGTTTTCGCTCCACCTTCTCATGCCGGCACGCGCTGGAGAGCAGGGGGCGAAACGAGGACTGAGGGGCGCTCGAGTGCTGCCCAGGCACCGGGACAGGAACACATACGCCAAGGGCGTACGTTTTCGTAGCATGCGAGGACATTGCCGCTGCGATCGATAAAGGCAATGTCGATGGGATAGGCCATAAAGCAGGTGTGAACCGAGGAACAGCGCGGAAACGCCATGACAAGCGGCAGTCCGCTGGCGGCAATTGGCCGCCGTCCCAGCATGCCGCGCAGACGCACGGTAAACGACTCCGCCACCACAAACTCGGCCGGCGTCCAACCCAACCTGTTGAGCGCCCGCGCGTAGGCGATATAGGACGAGACCGCGGTCACATGACCACCCCCGGACGCCATGGATCGACCGTCACCGCACGTTCATGCGTGAGCACGGCCGGCGCCCCCAGGGAAACGCCGGCGATGCTCAGCAAACTCGGCCACGGCTCGTAGTGCATGGTGCAGGTATAGGTCCTAAACGTGCCAGAAAGAGAGAGCAGACTACCATCCGATGACGCCGTGCCTTGCTCGCTCGAGACCTCGACCTGTAGGTCATATCCCTCCATGGCATCCTGAATCTGAGCTTGAACGGTCGCGGAAGCGTCAATGGAGCTCTCGTCACCCTCCCCGCCCGGCGCCACAGCGTGCGCAAGCACGATGTCGGGCACCACGCGGTCGAAGCGCGCGACCGCGCCTGCAAAGATCATGACGTTGTACGCGACGAGAGCCAGCACGAGCAGGACAGGCGTGACCACGGCCATCTCGACCGTCGCCTGGGCACGCTCCTCGCGCAAGCCCGCGCGAATGCCCATTACGACCCACCGCCAAAAGCTCCCACCAGCGTGGCAACATCGACAGTGAGCGGGATGGAGCGGCCACCGGGCAGCGGGATCTCCGCAAGCGTGAACACCGCGCTGCTGATGGTGCGCTCGACGTGATATTCCAAGGCCTCGCAAAGTGCCTTAGGGTCAGTCACACCCAAGGGGATTTTTCGCAGGATATCTTGAGTTTTGGAGATGCCTGCGATATCGGACCCCGGACTTTTGATGACATTGGCGGTATCGGTCAGCACCGGTTTTCTCAGACGCAAATCGCACGGTTCGAGTCCCAGCGCCGCCACGGAGGACGAAACGGTGTCACCGAGCCAGGACGCGATGGAGCCCAACGCGCCGCTACCCCCTCCCAAGCCACCGATCAGCTCTCCCATAAGCTCGTCAGCCGCACCCTGGATGTCTCCGTACCCCACAAGCAGGCGGCCCCAAACATCCATAACGCCGTCGAGCACGCCGGCAACGCCGCCCGAACGCTCCTCCAGCGTCGAGAAGAAACGCGCGAGCACGTTGTTCCGCGCGGTCGCATCGTCGGGCGCCAGCACTGCAGCAGAAATTGCACCACGATCGCCAAGCTCAACTGCCGTGTTAAACGAAGAGTTGAGCTCGTCGGGACTCGTGACACCGCCCGAGACCGCAAAGGCGACCACGCCGTTGCGACCGGGCGGGGCGATGCGCGGGCGCTCGCCCGAAAGCTCTTTGATGGCGGTATCGAACGCATTGCCCGCACGGTCGGCTTCGTCCTCGGTTTGACGCTCGAGTTCGAGTTCCTTGTTGCGACAGTCGACGTAGTCCTCCAGGGCGTCTTTAAACTTGTCAAAGTGATACTCGAAGCCGTTTTTGATAGAGGTTGAAGGCGCCGCAACAGCACCAAGCGACGCAACGCCAAAATGGCATTTGCTGCATTTATCCTGCCCATCGTAATCGGCAACCGAAGCAAATCCGCTCGGCGTTCCTTTCTTATAGTTAGGGCAGGTCGTTCCGTAATGCAGATACGCCTTGCCATCGTTCACGCTAGTCGGCCACACTGCATCGGTGTAGAGCTCGGTCGCCCGAACCTCATCAGAGTTGCGCGGCAACAGCGGAATATAGGAGGAAACCCTGTCTCCGTTCTCGGTTATATATGCCCGATCGACCTCCGCGCTCGCATAGGTATAAAACGCCTTACGCGCCGCAGACTCGGCCTTCATCTCGACACTCGAGCCTTGGGGCTTCTCATTTGTCAGACGCCAATGGTAGTAGTCCTTCGCGCGATCAAGGGCAACTTGAGGCTCCCACGTAACGCTCGATGAGTAATGCGGATTTTGAACACCGGAGAGATCCGTTAGGCTTTTTGCGCGCTCCCACATACACGAACAGCTGCCGACCGAACCTTTATCCGATCCACCGCAATCCGCTAGCCAGGCACGCTCTTTGGCCTTCGCCGTCTCCTCCGATGCTTTTTGTAGCTCCTCGGCCGCGCGCTCCAGATCTTCCGACGCATCTTTAATGGCATCGGTCGAGATTTCGGATCCTTCGAGCGCAACAAAATCCGACTCGGATGTCCTGGGCACGGCAAGCGCCGTACCGGTATAGGTCACACCGTCGGTATCCTGCGCCGATACTGCCTGCATGGCACGCGCGGCAACCAGGTACGGCAAGGCGGTCTCAATCTTTTGCAGGCCCTTTGCCGCACTTTTGGCAAACTTGTTACGTGTTTTAATGATCTGGGTTCCCGTATCGATGATATCGCTGCCAACGACCTCGGCGCCCGGAATAAGAATGGCAACCAAGCCGGTGCCGATCGTGGCAAACCCCGCCAGGCCCAAACTCAAAATGCTCGCATCCACCACCGTGGCGGCCGTGTGATAGGACGACACCACGTTGGCGCCCGCCAGTGCACCGCTATCGGCCGCCACCTGGGTATCTCCGGCGCGCGACATGCTCCATATCGCCGCGGTCGACGAAAACAGCAGCGTAAGCACCGCCAGAATGACAACCGCAGAGGAGAGCGTGGTATAGGCCCCGTCTTCGATAAACAAGTCGATACCGGCACGGCCCATAAAGCCGCCCCGCTTGCGGCGAGCGCCTGGTCGACGGCGGGCCGCAAACCCTTGCGTCGCCCGCAACAGGCAGCGCCTAATCCCATGCAGCAATCCATGAATCATAATCTCCCTCCAGCCATTCGGGACGCGATCGATACGAGACGTCGACCTTGAGCTCGACATAGCCGCCCTCACCCGCACTGCCCATGGCCTGCACAAATGCACCGATCACGGGCAGCGGCTTAACCTCGCCGGTAACGGACACGGACGAAACGCCGCCGGCACCGGCCCGCCCCAACTCGATATCCCACGACAGCGGCCCACCGGCATGAAAAATCGAGACGTTGGGCACCGCGGCAAGTCTGCGGCGAGTGAACTCCTTAAGGTCATCGTCGTCCTCAACCGTCGTCGTGGTCATAAGCCGCGCGGTCTCGGCGGCGGCAGACTCCATGACCGCACGCGTATAGAGCAGGCACACCGGCTGCAACGCGAGCAAGATAAGTGTCAAAAACGTCGGCAGCAAAAAGGCGGCCTCGACCGTAGATTGCGCCCGATCCTCGCACGCGATATCAATACAGAGCGATGTCCTTGGCACCCGTCGCGGCATCGATAACCGACGATGGGGCGACGCCATGAGACGCCGCCCGCTCGACCAGTGCCGCCAAGCGCCCATCGGCGCCAGCGCGCCAAAGCCCCGCAATCGCCAGCACAATCGATAACAGCGCCACGGTGACGATGGCGTATTCGACGGTCGACTGAGCAGATTCCTCACGCAGGACATCATGCATTTCACGACCCCTCCTTTGACTCCGTTGCTTGCGGAACCAGACGCACGGCACGCAGGCGGCACGAGGCATCGCCGGCATCCGCAGCAACCGTCACCATATCGACCCAGCCTCGCCCATCGCGCACGATGGCGCCCCATACGTTGCCCTTAATATCGAGATAGCCGCTCAGGGCGAGCTGGGCCGTGGGCACCTCGCGGTAGGCGCGCAACAGGTCTGCCGCCGCCTCGGTCATCGGCCGGTCCTCGGACCATGCGAGCCGAACCGCGATCGCGTTGCCTGCAGACGGCTCCGTCGCGCTGGCAGCCCGCTCGTCGAGTGCCTGTAAAAAGGTCCGAGCCGTGACGGCGGCATTCCGACCGCCCATATCTCGCGCGCCTTCCGCTTGTGACACCGCCGCCGAGCCCGATCCCAAATCGGCAGCAGCGCCTGGACGCTGCTGCCGCGCAACACCCAGCCCCCAAAGCGTCACCGCTATTGCTACGAGCAAACAGACGAGCACCAGCGGCGAACCAACAGGCCGCCTGCCTCCTACAGGCTGTTGATACCGTCTTTGATCGCGTTCCATAGTTCTTCGACTTTGCTCTTAAACGCGACGATGGCGATAATCGCGATCACTACGAGCACGCCGACCAAGATGGCGTATTCGGTAGTGCCCTGCGCGCTCTCCTCCCGCAACAGCGCCTCGGCACGCTGGCGAGCGCGGATTGCCCGGCAAAAAGCCCAGCTCCAAGCCTTGCCCGCAATGTCGGTCATCGTGTTCATGTATTCCTCCCTACATCATCCCGCCTGCTCCCAGCAGCGGGCCCAATATGGACAGAAGCAACGCCGGCAAGATGAGCGTGCCGGTGGGAATCAGCAACTTGACCGGCGCGCGCTCGATCTCGCGCTCGACTGCGGCGCGATGGGCCGCACGGATCTCGCGACTTTGAGCAGCCAGCGTCTCGGCCAGCGGAGCGCCCAGGGCAAGCGCCTGCCCCACCGTGATGGCAAAGGTCTCGAGCGCCCTCACGTCCAAATCACGCGCGGCAGCCAACAGCTCGGCCTCGCGCGTCCCCACGCCCACCTGCCACGCCATGCAGGCTCGTTCAAGACGGACGGCCAGCACCGACCGACGATTGGCACAGAAAATCTCGAGCGCCGCGTCAAACGAAAGGCCGGCAGAAAGCCCCAGGCGCACCACGTCGATCATCTCGGACACCTCACCGAGCGACACCCGCGCCGGGCCGCCCGCCCCAATCGCGCCCTTCATTCGCGCGGTCAAGGCATCAATCACCGAGCAGCCCGCAGCAATGACCAGCACCGCCTCACGCTTGCACGTCTCTGCAATCTTGCGAGCATCCGCACGCTCCAAACCTGTCGCGGCAAATACGCTTAGGGCACACAGACAAGCCGCGGCCCCGACCAGGGCGCTCATAACTCCACCCGCATAATGCGCCGGATAACTACCAGGGCAACGACGTTGAGGGCAAGCCCCAGTACCACGGCGCCCGCACCAGCCGGCGTCGCAAGACCGCGGCGAAAGTCTGCTGAAAGCAAAGCTAGTACCGCGCACATGCCCGCCGGCATCGCCGCGACCATGTGTGCCGACATACGCGCCTGCGACGTCTTAACGTCCAGACGGCGTTTGAGCTCAATGCGCTCACCCACCATGCTCGACGCCTCGGACAGCAAGCCGGCAAGCGGAGCCCCGGTACGCTGCGATACTTTGAGCGCCAAGGTGACAAGCGAAAGGCCGGGGGCATCGATGCGAACGAGTAGGTCATCGAGTGCGTCGGTCGCCGAGATACCGCAATCGATTGCCGCTGCCACCCGCAAAAACTCGGTATGCACCGGCTCTTGCGCATGGGCGCCCACAAAGCGCATGCCCTGTGTCAGCGAATGCCCCGAGGCAAGCGACATGGATAACGCCGTGAATGCCTCGGGCATGGCCTCTTCTACATCATGCTGCTCGCGTCGGCGATCGAAGGTGTCACGCGCGGCACCCACGCCAAACGGCGCCACCAGCCCCAAGACAAAGCCGATGGGCGACAACGACGCAACGGCCAGCAAAACGCTGCAGATACCGCTCGACAGCAGCAGAAATGCCAGACGAGCCGCGTTATCCTCAATAGCAAACCCAAGGCGATCTGCGGGGATTAGCAACGCCCACGAGCGGGCAATCTTTGTCAGCAGGTCGTTTTCCGCCAACTCACGGGGCAACTTCTCCGCCATCGATTCGAGCGTCTGACGTGCCAGCTCCGCCGGCGGCATCCGCGGCACACGAGGCTCTGCCCCACACGCCGTCGCGACAGAAAGCCCCGCCAAACCCCCTACGACGAGGGGCACAGCGATCTCCATTCGTCCACCTCCTCTTGCGTGAGCGTTCCCGACCGCAAGCCCTCCGCAATAAACGGCGGCTCGCGGTCGAGCGTCCAGGTGCGTTCGGCGGCATCGAACGTCACGTAGCGTTCGAGCTCAACACCGCCCGACGCGCCGCGGTGAACCCCCGAATATGAGGCCACAAAGCGCCTGCCATCTGCATGACGCTCGGACATCACGATGCCGTCGAGCGCCATGGCGATCTGCTCTTCGATAAGCTCACTCGGCAAATCGATGCCGTAGCGCGCAAGCAGCGTCAGGCGAACCACGGTCTCCTGCTCGGTACCCGCATGGAGCGTGGTGAGCGAGCCGTCGTGGCCCGTGTTCATGGCCTGCAGCATGTCGCAGCACTCGGCACCGCGCACCTCGCCCACGACGATGCGATCGGGGCGCATACGTAGAGCATTGGTCACCAGGTCGCGGATCGTCACCGCACCCTCGCCCTCGATTGACGCCTCACGCGCTTCCAGACGAACAACGTGTGGGTGATGTGCAAACTTGAGCTCGGCGGAATCCTCGATCGTCACGATGCGTTCGCCGGTGGAAATCTCGCACGACAGCGCGTTGAGCAGCGTGGTCTTGCCCGACCCCGTGCCTCCCGCAACCGCCAAGTCCTGCCGCAACGACACCGCGCACGACAGCAGCTGCGCATACCAAAGCGGCAGTGACCCCAACCCCACAAGCTCGTCCAGCGAACAGATACGGTCCGAGAACTTACGAATGGTGAGGATTGGCCCGTCGATCGCCACGGGTGGAATCACCGCGTTGACGCGATAACCCGTCTTGAGGCGGGCGTTGACGATGGGACTACGCTCGTCGATACGACGGCCGAGCGGCGAGATGATACGGTCGATGAGCACACGGATCTGCTCGTCGTCCTCAAACGCGTGCTCGATGGGATACAAAACGCCGCTGCGCTCAAAAAAGGCAGAGCGACAGCCGTTGATCATGATTTCGGTAACGGTGTCGTCCTCGATGAGCGGCTGCAGCGGTCCCAGACCCACCACGTCATCTAGGATCTCGTCGATGATGGTCTCACGCTCAGGCGTCGCCAAGTCGGTTGGCTCTTCCACGTTGAGCGCCGCTTCCACCGCCGGACGTAGCTCAGAGCGGGCAAGGGCAGGGTCGACGTAGGCGCTGATGCGCGCCACCTCGTCGTAGCCCATGCGGTCCATCACCGCACGCTTTGTGCGGCGTTTAACGGCACGGCGGCGTCCCGCATCAACGGGGGCAGCCGCGGCGGCCGCGCCAGCGGCTTTAATCCGCGTCTGCAGACTCATCGCGAATCACCCTCACGCGACCAGGGAAGACGGATGCGCGGGCGCTCGGTGCGGGTCGCGCGGTCAGCGACCATATCGCTCCAGGGACCGACGGCGCAGCCCAGCTCCACGAGCATCTCGCGCGTGGCCTCGCGCACGCTGGTCGCAAAAGCGCTCGTCTGACCCACTGCCTCGTCGGCGCGACCGAATGCCATGAGCGCGGCCAAGTCCTGACCGCCATCGGCAATGCGGATCTTGGAGCTCAGTGCGCAGGCAATCTCGAAGCGCATGGCGACGTCCTCGTCGGCACCGCGCGCACCAAACCGGTTGAACACGGCGCTCATGCGCGTGCGTGGCACGCCCACGCGGCTCGCCAGCTCAATGACGCGCGAAGCGGATGTCGCGGACGATACCGCCGCATCGCCTACGACCAGGCAACGGTCGCTCGCCGTCACCGCGGCGGCCACGGCATCACCCCAAAAGACCGAGGTGTCAACAAAGACCACGTCGGATTCGCGACGCAAAACATCGAGCAATAGCTCTACCGGACGTGCCATGAGCTCGGCCTTCTCGGGGGCCGCGACAGGCCCCCAGAGCGTAACGCCTGGGGCGACGCGCATCGATGCGGCCACGATATCCGGCTCGGCAAGTGCGCCCGCCGCCGACGGCTCGATAAGCGTCGCTATATCATGTGGGGCATCGACACCCAGCAGATCGTATAGGTTTCCAAACATGAGGTCCAAGTCGAGCACAGCGGCACGCAAACCCAACAGCGACGCCGCATGCGCCATGGTGGCAACGATCGTCGACTTGCCGCAACCGCCCGAACCCGAGACGGCGCAGACGACCGGCGCCCGACGCGACGGAATCGAAGCGTCCGCCGACGGCGCGGGGGCCGACGGTGCAGGAACCGGCGACACGGACGCGGGCGATAACATCCCCGTCTCCCCCGCCGCGGTCACGCGCTGAGCCCAAGCCGGCATGGCAGGCTGCCCGGGCTGCGATTCCAAAGCCAAAGACGCAGCGGCACACGGCTCGTCAGCCCCGGCAAAACCCTCGACCTCGTCGAGCTCATCGGCCAGATTTACGCCGTGTACGTATCCCATATCTTCAGCCAGAACGTCATCGCCATACGGTACCGGCCCTCCAGCGTCATCGCATGCAAGGGGGTCCCGGGGGCGCCGACCATGCTCGGCTTCCGCTTTTCCATATTCATCAACACGCGGGCCTCTTGTAGCGCGAGGCGCCCCGGGTTCCCTATCAACAAAAGCATCGGGCTCAATCGTCATATGCCGATCGGAATCAACCGTTCCCTCACCCGCGCGCCCGTTGCCGCACAAACTGTGCGCAGCGATGACCTCGGTCGCCCCCGCGCGAAACAGCCCTTCGATATCCGACGGGTCGAGCGTCTCGATCAACACGACGACGCGACTCACACGGCCCTCGGCCGTCAGGCACGCAACGGTCTTCCGCACGTCTTCGGTATCGAACAGAGACGCCGCGATGATGGCGGCACCGCGGCGCGACGGAAACGCCCGCGCCATGGATACCAGCCCGTCCAGGTCGCCCACGCGAAGCACCTGCGCGCCCACATCGCGACCCTCGACTTCCTGCTGTAGCAGCCCGTAATCGCCGCACGCGCAGCACGCAAGCCAGATCGCCTTCATCACTCGTCGCCTCCGCTCTTTTTGCCGCGCGCCGTGGCGGGAATCGTCAAGCTGACCGTTCCCTTTCCCGAGGCTCCCAGCAATTCCTTGACATCTTCGGGGTCTGCCGCCAGCGTCACCCACTCGATCTTGCCTTCACGCGTGGTGCCGGCATCTTCGCTGGTATCGATTACGTACGCGCCGCACAAACGATCGGTCACGCCATCTTTTTGCACGTACACGTCCACATAGCTGCCCACGCCCGTGGCGCCGCCGACCGAGTGCTCGGCATCGACCGCCACCGAAACGGCAACCTTGCCTTTAGGCACCTCGAGCTTGTGGCTTTCGGCCTTGGTGTAGACATTGCAAATCACGGCGTTTTTGGGAATGCGCGAGGTCGTCACGTCGCCGCGCACCTGACGCAGCTCGGTCGCCGCATCACGCGGCAACAGACTCGCCAGCCATTCCTGAGTTATGACATTAGTCTCGTCGAGGGTCTCGCCCGCATCGATATCGCGCGCCGCGACGCACACCTCAACGCGGTCGCCGCCGTATTTTGCCAAAGTCTCGGCCTGGGCCCGCTCGGCTTGCGAGCGGATCGACGAGCCGTAGACCATGCAGAGCGCCGCGGCAAGCACGCCCGCGACCAGACTGATGGCGATGCGCTTGCTCTTGTTCACGGCCGCTCCTCTCAAGGTAGCACCGGGCAAATGCCCGTACCATCATTGTCTGGGCGACCAGGGCGCAAAGCGGCGCAATCGCGACCTTGGTTTTAGGTGTCAAACCAATTGCTGACCAAAAGCTGACCAGCCCGTCAAGCTCGTGGCAAGGTTTTGGTCAGAACGTCGGCAAAACGCATATTTCGAGGCGCTTTGGCAGCAAAAAAGCCGCCTCCCAAGCAGTTAGGAGACGGCTGTCATAGGAAAATTCAATTACAGATGGACATCGGGGTCGAGCATTTGGGCACTCACGCGCATAGATGACGCCAGGTTTTGGAACGTCTCCAGACGCAGGCTGTCGATCTGTCCGGCATCTTCGGCCTCGCGAACGGCGCAACCCGGCTCGTGAGTGTGCGTGCAATCGCCAAACCGGCACGCACGCGACGCCTCGACGATCTCGGGGAAGGCACGCGCCAGACCCCGCTCATGCCCCACAAGCGGCAGGCTGCGCAGGCCCGGGGCATCGGCGATCACGCCGGCGTCGCCCGGCAGCGCCACCATCACGCGCGCAACCGTGGTGTGGCGACCCTGGTCATCACGCTCGCGCACGCCGCCAGTGGCCAGCGCATCGTGGCCCAGCAGCGCATTGAGCAGCGTTGACTTGCCGGCGCCCGACTCGCCCAAGATCATGGCGCAGCTCCCAGCCGGCACGCAGGCGCGCACCTCGTCCAGGCCGAGGCCCTCGGCAGAAGACGTCACGATCACGCGCACGTCCGGACCCACCAGACGGCGCACGCGGTCCAGATCGCGCTCGAGCTCATCGGCCTCGCAACGGTCGGCCTTGGTGAGCACCACCACCGGCTCGGCATCGCAATCGAGCGCCAACACCAGTGAGCGCGCCACGCGATCGAGCAGTACCTCGCCGGCGCCGAGCGCCTGCACGATCAGCACGCTGTCAACGTTGGAGCAGAGCACCTGGCGCTCACCGCGGGCACGGCCACGCCAACGCTCAAAGCTCGTACGGCGCGGCAGTACGCACTCGATCACGCCCATGTCGTGCCCGGGAGCACGGCGAACCGTCACACGGTCGCCCACGGCGGGCAGCAAGACCTCGTCCTCGCCACGCGACTTGGCAAACCCCACGGCATGCTCGGCACGAAACGTGTCATCGGCAGTTGCCACCAGCGGAAACCCGCGGTCCAGGCGCACCACGGCACCGAGCTGCATCTGCTCGGGCTCCTCGGCCTGTGCGCAAAAGTCGTCAAATGCAGCCTGCTGAGCCGCATCGACCGGCAGGTCATCGAACGCCGGAACATCCCGCAGCGCGTCAAGCCCCGGCACACTCGCCAGCAACTCCTCAGCAGACGCAGGGGCTTCGGTCGCAAGCTTCCGACGACGGTCACGCTTAGCCCGCGCCCCCGTCGTCTTTTTCTTCGCCTTAGCCTTAGCCTTGCCCACAAACGCCTCCCAGCACCAAACCACACAACTGAGCAGGTATTTTAAATCAAAAAGAGCTGGCCGGGCAAAGCCCGACCAGCTCACACACTTTCCTTCAGCCCTTTTTCAACCGCGCGGGAGAAAAGCCAGCAAGGATACCGTAGGGCCCACCCCGGGAGTGTTTTCTTCTGAGCGATCCCGCAGCGCGAAGCGCGAGGACCAGCGAAGAAGAAAACACGCAGGGGCGGGCCCGGACAGGTTAACTTACTCCTTCTCGACCGCGCGCATGATCGCCTTGTAGATCTCCATCAGCGGGATGATCAGGAAGGCCAGGCCCAGGGCGGCGACAACGCCCTTAAGCTCAAGCGTCACAGGGCCAAAGAACATCTCGGCAAGCGTCGGCTGCACGGTCACGATAACCGTCAGCACCAGCGCCAGCGCGGCCGAAGCCCACAGCCACTTGTTCTGCTTCTTCATGCTAAACAGCGACGCACGACGGCTGCGCATATTGAAGCAGTGGAAAATCTCGACCATGTTGAGCGTGATGAACGCCATCATCACGCCTTCCTCGTCGGCGTTGCCGGCGATCATATCGGCGATGTGGATGTAGCCCATGTCAAAGTACACGCCCACAAAGAAGCTCGCCAGCACCAGCACGGTGATGATCAGGCCCTGGACCACGCAGTCCAGACCCATGTTGCCGGCAAAGACGCCGTCCTTGGCGTTGCGCGGCTTGCGCTTCATGATGTCGCCCTCGGCGTCCTCCATGCCCAACGCGAGCGCGGGGAAGCAGTCGGTGACCAGGTTCACCCACAGCAGCTGCACCGGCTGGAAGATGGTAAAGCCGATGAGCGTGGCGATGAACACCGAGAAGACCTCGGCAAGGTTGGCCGAAAGCAGGAACTGGATGACCTTGCGGATGTTGTCGTAGATACGGCGACCCTCTTCGCAGGCGCCGATGATGGTGGCGAAGTTGTCGTCGGCGAGCACCATGTCGGCGACGTTCTTAGTGACGTCGGTGCCGGTGATGCCCATGCCCACGCCGATGTCGGCGCGCTTGATGGACGGGGCGTCGTTGACGCCGTCGCCGGTCATGGCGACGATCTGGTCGCGCGACTTCCAGGCCTCAACGATGCGCGTCTTGTGCTCGGGCTGGACGCGGGCGTACACACCGTAGTCTTCGATGTGCGCGTCGAGCTCCTCGTCGCTCATGCGGTCGAGGTCGGCACCGGTGATAGCCTGGCTGCGATCGGCGACGATGCCCAGCTGCTTGGCGATGGCCACGGCGGTGTCGATGTGGTCGCCCGTGATCATGACGGTGCGAATGCCGGCGTCGTGCGCCTCGCGAATAGCGTCGGCCACCTCGGGACGGACCGGGTCGATCATGCCGGACAGGCCGCAGAAGACCAGGTCATGCTCGAGCGCAGCGGGGCTGCAGTCGACGGGAACCTCGGTGTAGGTGCGGCTCGCCAGCGCCAGCACGCGCAGGGCCTCGTCGGCCATGGCCTTGTTGGCTGCCACGAGCTCGGCGCGGCGCTCCTCGGTCAGGGGGACGACCTTATCGCCCTCGTAGATATGGGTGCACAGGCCGATCACCACGTCGGGCGCGCCCTTGGTGTACTGCTCGTACTCACCGTCCAGGGTCTCGACGACCACGGACATCATCTTACGGCCCGAGTCGAACGGGGCCTCGCCCACGCGCGGGTGCTCGGCAGTCAGGCCAGTAAGACCAGCCTTGCCGGCGTCGTTGACAAGCGCGCACTCAGTCGGCTCGCCCACGGCCTCGCCCAGCTCCTCGTCCCACTGGGCATCGGAGCACAGCGCCATGCCTGCCAGGAACTTCTCCTTGGGCGCAGCGAGCTCGTGCTTGACGACGGTCATCTTGTTCTGGGTAAGCGTGCCGGTCTTGTCCGAGCAGATGGTCTGCGTGCAGCCGAGTGTCTCGACAGCGGAAAGCTTGCGGATGATCGCCTGGCGCTTGGCCATCTTGGTCACGCCGAGCGAAAGGACGATGGTAACGACGGCGACCAGGCCCTCGGGGATGGCGGCGACGGCGAGCGAGACGGCAACCATAAAGGTGTCGAGCAGGGCAGTCGGATCGGTAAGGACGTTGCCCACGCCGTGGCGGATGATGTCGACGCCAAAGATGACGACGCAGATGACGATAACCATAATGGTAAGGATGCGGCTGAGCTCAGCGAGCTTCACCTGCAGCGGCGTGAGCTCTTCCTTGGCCTCGGCCAGGGCGCCGGCAATCTTGCCCATCTCGGTGTTCATACCGGTGCCGACCACGACGGCGCGACCGCGTCCGTACACCACGGTGGAACCCATATAGCACATGTTCTTACGGTCGCCGAGCGGCACGTCGTCGGTGCCGGCGGCAAGCTCAATGACGTTAGCGTGCTTCTCGACCGGCACGGACTCGCCGGTCAGCGCGGCCTCTTCGATCTTCATCGTGGCGCTCTCGAGGACACGGCAGTCGGCCGGGACTGAGTCGCCCGCCTCGAGCATGATCACGTCGCCGGGCACGAGCTCGGAGCTCGGCAGATGCACGAGCTTGCCGTCGCGCATCACCTTGGACTGCGCCGCGCTCATCTCCTGCAGGGCCTCGAGGGCCTCCTCGCTCTTGGCCTCCTGGACTACGCCCAGCACCGAGTTGACGATAACGACGAACATGATGATGGCGACATCGGCAAAGTCGGGCTCGCCCTTAACCACGCCCGTGAGCGCGCTGATAACGGCGGCAACAATCAGCATGATGACCATGGGGTCGGCCATCTGCTCAAAGAAGCGCTTCCACAACGGTGTCTTCTCGGCTTCCTCGAGCTTGTTAGGGCCTGTCTTGGCGAGGCGCGACGACGCCTCGCCGGTGCTCAGGCCGAGGTTCTCATCGACACGCTGGTCGCTGAGCACCTCCGCCGCGGCGGACAGGTATTCCTTTTGCATATAGAGTCCCCTCCTGGGATTCGGGCCACTCAGCAGATTGATGCCCGATCATAATTCCCAGGAGAAGGGCAAGGGCTCATCAAGGCTGCCGTGCTGAGCGGCAGTTGATAGTGGAGCTATGGTACCCCAAAGCGGCGCGTCTAGCCAAAACATTCCA
>USLO01000018.1 GCA_900555515.1 uncultured Collinsella sp. | reverse complement strand
GAGGCCACGGCCATCCTGGACGAGCTCGGCCTGTCCATGTCCACCGCCGTCAACGCGTTCCTCAGGGCGCTCGTCCGGGAGGGCGGGATGCCGTTCGAGATGAGGGTCAAGACGCCGGCGCCCGACGGGGAGACGGCGAGATAGCCGGCAGGTCGGCATGAAACGGCAGGGCCAGGCGAGCGACTCGTCCGGCCTCGGGCGCATCGCCCCCTTGCCGGATTCAAATCCGACAGGGGGGCGACCATTGTGCAATCGCAAGGAGATGACGGGGCGGAATGTCAATCCTGGTCTAACAGAGCCTTTCCTTTTGCCCGCTCGGGGCATGGGAGTCATACGTGGGTGAGTAGGATGGTAAGCCGCAGGGCAGCAAGGGCAGCCGGAGGAGCCGCAGGAGCAGGCGCCGCAGGTAGAGGCGGTGTCGAACTACTGCGAGCTTCTCAACCGGCGGGACGCGCGCTACGCCTAGCAACAAGCCAGAACAAGCACAGTAATTTTCAGCGCACCATACACGCACTCGCTGCTAAGGTTCGGCCCCAGCCACGGATCACCCGTCAAGAAGAACTCCAGCCAGTGCTGCATAAACAGTGCCTGCTCGCGCTTCCAACGGCGCAGCTTTTCCTCGCTGGCCTCTTCCCTGCTGCGCGAAGTGAACTCGTAGTGGTGCAGCTCAGCATAAGGTGTAAAGATGGTGCGGTAGCCCCCATACGCGCAGGCAAAAATCCGCATCGTTAAAACCGACGGCAAACTTCTCGTCGCAGCCTTCAACCCGTTCATAAACGTCGCGACGGACCATCTGGCAGGCGCCCGTAACGGCGCTGAAGTTGCCCGGGTGCACGGCACGGGCAAGATATCCCTCGCGCTTTGCCGAAAAGTCCCAGTTGGCATGGGCAAGGGCGCCGCGCACGCCGACCACAATGCCAGCTAGCTGAACCAGATGGCCAGCAAAGTAGAGCTTGGCACCCACTAAAGCCCATTACTTGCTCAGGATGACCAGGAAGGTCAAGAGAAGTAGGAGAAGGATAATCCTATCCATCTGACTACCCCCTGCCTTGTAGAACCGCGGCCCGGAATACAGCTGGCTTCGGAGAACAAGGTAGAGGACGACACACCGCCGCGTCCAGCTAAAATTTAAACAGAAATACGTACGCATGTTCGCGTTTCGTGGTACACTGTATCTACCAGAATAAGACAGAGTGAAAGTCGCTTCGGAGGCCCCCAATGGTACGAAGCGCCGGCGCCGCGGATCCCCGCTGCCCCGACCCTGGCTTAGCCGGCGCACGCGACGCCGACTGACCGGCGGGATGCCGGTTGAAGCTACGCAATACCGGCATGTTGAAACCACTCGTCCTCCGGCGTGCGGATCATAGCATGTCGACTAAACCGAAGGGGCATACATCATGGACAATTCCAACGCAAGCCAGCAGATCGCTTTGTACGAGGACCCCGACCACGCAGTCCACCTTGACGTGCGCGTCGACGGCGATACGGTCTGGCTAACCCAGCAGCAGATGGCGACGTTGTTCGGGCGCGGAGTGCCGACTATCTCCAAGCACATTCATTCCGCAGCAAAGGAAGAGCTTGCCGGAATTCGAACTATTTCATTTTTTGAAATAGTTCGCTTAGAGGGAACAAGAACGGTCAAACGTCAGGTCGAGCACTACAACCTCGACATGATCATCTCGGTTGGCTACCGCGTGAAGTCTCAGCAGGGCGTGTACTTCCGCCGGTGGGCAAATGGCGTGCTCAAGCAGCATCTACTCCAGGGATACTCCATCAACCAAAAGAGACTCGAGGCGCTCGGAACGGTCTTCAAGGTCCTCGAGAGGTCGAGTACTCCGGAACTCTCCGGTGCGGCAGAAATTCTACAGAAGTACCTTCCGAGCCTGACTCTGCTCGATGAATACGACACGGGAAGGATGAAGGCGCCCCAGGGCAACGAGCCCAACTGGGAGCTCGGTTACACCGAAGCCCTCGAAGTCGTCCGCAGCCTACCGTTCTACTCGTCGTCCACCCTGTTCGGACGAGAGCGGGACAACCAGTTCGCCGGAATCATCAGCGCCCTCTATCAGGGCTTTGGCGACCAAGACCTATATCCCTCCGTTCAAGCAAAGGCCGCCAACCTTCTCTACCTCGTAGTGAAGGACCATCCATTCTTGGATGGCAACAAGCGCTCTGCAGCGGCGCTCTTCATTCACTTCCTCGACAAGAACGGGATACTGCGCAACGGCGAAAGACTCCGCGTGGAGGGCAACGCGCTCGCGGCCATGACGCTCATGATTGCCCTCTCTGACCCAAGCGAGAAGGACTCCATGGTTACGCTGGTGGAGAATTTCATCGCGTAGCGCCTTCGCCCGAGCACCAGAATCGACGTTCCTTCATATAGCAGATGCAAACGAGGAAAGGGCCATCAAAGTAAGTCACCGTCATGGCGAGGGAGGTGCCGCAATGAGTCGTTCCATGAAAAGCCATATAAGCCTACAATTGTCATCAGATGTAGGCTTATATGGCTTTCGAGGGGAGGTCGGCATGGTGATCACCTACCGGGAGGCGCTGGCTGAACTCGGGAGCAGGTACCGCGTTCGCAAGGCGGTGTCGGAAGGGACGCTCCACCCCGTCGGCCGAGGGATGTACTCGACCAACCGGGACGAGGACGCCCTCGCCGTGATCGCGAAGCGCTACCCCGGGGGCATCCTGACCGGGCAGACCGCGCTCTACGCCCACGGGCTCGTGACCGCGCCCCCCCGACCGGATCGACCTGGCCACGAAGCGCGGTGGGACCAAGATACGCGACGCCGCCGTGCGCCAGCACTTCATCCCGGAGGGATGGCTGGGCGTCGGGAGGTCGACCGTCTCGGTGGACGGGACCGAGCTTGCCGCTTACGACCCCGAGCGCATGCTCCTCGAGCTCATGCGCTCGCGCAACAAGCTGCCCTACGACCTCTACCGGGAGGCCGTCGCCTCGTTCCGCAGGCGGTCGGAGCGGCTGGACATATACAGGCTGCAGGACTACGCGGAGGCAATCCCGCACGGCGAGGCACACCTCGAGCGCGCCATGGAGGAGGTATTCTGATGGACCTGAACGAGATGAGGGCGCGCTACGAGCGCGAGGAGGGCTACTCCTGCCTCAACGCGACCGCGCGCGTCTGCCAGGACGTGATCCTCTCAAAGCTGGCGGCATCCGGCATGCGCGACCGAGTGACGGTCAAGGGAGGGGTCCTGATGTGCGCGCTGTCGGGGAGCGGGCGCCGCGCAACCCAGGACATAGACCTCGACTTCGTGCGGTACCCGATGACCGACGCCTCCATTCGCTCCTTTGTGTCCGCCCTCTCGAACCTCGGCGACGGCGTAACCGTCCGCATCGCCGGCGAGATAGAGGAGCTGTCGCAGCAGGACTACAAGGGCAGGCGCGTCAACCTCAAGGTCAGCGACGGGCGCAGCACGTTCGACACGAAGCTCGACCTGGGGGTCCACGCGAGCGCTGCGATGGAGCAGGACGAGCTGTGGTTCGACGTGGCACACCGGCAGGAGGGCGTCTGCCTGCTTGCGAACTCGAAAGAGCAGGTGTTCGCCGAGAAGCTCAAGTCCCTGCTGCGCCACGGCATCCGAACGGCCCCGGAAACTCGTTTCATGGAGCGTTTCATGGAAAATCCCCCCAATCTAGCAACGGTTCAGAGTCTACTAGATTGGGGGGACGCGAGCCAAGTCGACAAGGGCAGTTAACCGGCGGCTATTCATGCCTCGATTTAGAACCGCTCGAGAATCTCCGCGGCGTTCTCTCGCAGATAGATATCTAGGTCCGGCACGGCAAACTGCACGTAGCCCCTCTGCGGAGCTTGAATAACCTCTCTTTGAAGCAGCTTAGCCCTAATAGAGCTGACCTCATTGGTCTTTTTACCCATGCGTTTAGCAATCTCAGATGATTTGGACTGCTGCTTATCCTCGCACATGGCCAAAAGGTATTTGATATCGTTGAGTCCAAGTCCAGAAATCGCGGGCTCGTGAACAACATCGTGAAAACGAGCCTCTGCCAGCGCAATGCCTTCGGTGACGTCGCCCTCGCTCACAATGGCACTTTTGGCACGATGCAAGTTGGCGCGTTGCCAAATGGAGTAACCGACCAGTTGCACCAGATAGGCATAGCCCTTAGTGGCCTTAGCGGCTCTCGACAGAAGATCGTCCTCTATGGTCAAACCAGTCGCGACAAAGCTATCGCCCATAGAGAGCGCTACCTCCACCTGGTTGATAGGCGCCAGATCTTCGGAGAGGGCACGACGCAAGAACGTAAGCGCCTTGCCGTTAATAAGATCCATAACGCCGGCGGGTAAGCCGGCAAAGGCAAGTGCGATATCTACTTATATCGAATAATATCGAGCTGTATAAGCTTGTATAAACTTATCGCGGAAGTATCGAGCTTTCGTAATATGACTTAGTTAGTAGTCCACCATTGCTTTCTTCCAAGCTCATAGCGAAAGAAAGTTCAGGACTTCCTAAACCCATTGCCTTAGACCGAGAAATACTCACTCTCGGCAGATAGGTTTGGCCCCAACCACGGATCGCCATCGAGGAAGAACTCCGGCCAGCGCTGCATGAACAGTGCCTGCTCTCGCTTCCAGCGGCGCAGCTTTTCCTCGTTGGCCTCTTCCCTGCCGCGCGAAGTGAACTCGTAGTGGTACAGCTCGGCATAGGGCGTAAAGATGGTGCGGTAGCCCGCCTCCCGCACACGGAGGCAAAAGTCCGCGTCGTTAAAGCCGACGGCGAATTCCTCGTTGTAGCCGCCGACCCGCTCAAATACGTCGCGTCGGACCATCTGGCAGGCACCCGTTACGGCGCTGAAGTTACCGGGGCGCACAGCGCGGGCAAGATAGCCCTCGCGCTTTGCCGAGAAGTCCTGGTTGGCATGGGCAAGTGCGCCGCGCACGCCAACCACAATGCCAGCGTGCTGCACCAGATGATCGGCAAAGTAGAGCTTGGCACCCACCACGCCCGCATCGTGGCGTTGCAGATAGCCCATCATCTCTTCGATAAAGTCGGGGCTTATGACCTCGGTATCGTTGTTGAGCAGCAGCAGGTAATCACCCTTGGCATGCTCCACGCCAAAGTTAATGATCTGGGAGTAATTGAACTCACCCGGCCAGTACACAACGCGCGCGATACCCTTGCCTTCAGATGCCGCGACCACGCGCTCCGGCAGGGTTTCGTAATACGCAAACGTCTCCGGGGCTTCGCTGTTGTTCTCCACCAAGACGATCTCGTAATTGGCATACGTGGCTTTCTGGGCGATCGACATCACACAGGCGTCGAGCGTCTCAACGTGGTCCTTGGTGGGAATCACAATGCTCACCAGCGGCGCAGGCTCCGGCAGCGCATAGCGCATGCGGTAGACAAATGGCGTCTCGGTCTCCACAACCGTTCCGCAAACGCCCAGCGCGTCAAAATGGCGCTGCAGCGCAAGGCGCCCGGCCTCAATGGCATATGGCTTGCTATCGGCAGATCCATCGGCAGTTGAACCGGGATGCACGCGCCAGTGATACAGCACGTGCGCAACATGCTCAAACCGCGCGCCCGCCGCAAGGCAGCGGAGCGTCAGGTCGTAGTCCTGAGCGCCCGCGACGTCTTCCGGAGACATGCCAATGCGGTCGATGAGCGCCTTCTCCACCATCAGGAAATGCGTCACGCAGTTATGGCTATAGAGCAGGTCGACGTTGAGCCTGGTCTTAAAGACTGGCTGGCCCCACTCCCCCGTTTTCTGGAACATGTCCTCGTCGCAGAACAGGACCTGGGGACGCTCGCCCTCGGCGGCCTTGTTCAGCGCGGCAACATAGTGGAATAATGCGTCCGGTTCCAGGATGTCGTCATGGTCCAAGAACGCGACGTAGTCGCCTGTCGCTCGCTCGATACCCGCGTTGGTGTTGAGCACAATGCCGCCGTTGCCGGGAAGCTCGATGCGACGAATGTGCTCGTCGTGGGCGCCTGCCGCAAGATTGGACACCGCGTCCCATTCGGGCGAGGCGTCCATAAGCAGCAATTCCCAGTTGTCATAGCTCTGGGCTAGCACCGAGTCCAGCAGCTCGCGCAGGTAGACCCGATCAGTCTTGTAGCACGGCACCACAATGCTCACGAGTGGTCTATAGGCAAAAGCCACCGAAGCGACACGCTGGCACGCCAAATCGCCCGGCTTTGCGCGATGCTGTTCAAACCAACGTCGATAAGCTGCGTCGTCTGCACGCGCGTCCTTCATGCGGTTCCAACTGTCATCAACCATGCCGTTGTACAGGCGACCATCCATGGCGCAAAACCCGCTCTGGATCTGCTCTGTGGGATCGCTCACAATCGCGACAAAATCTCGTATATCCTGAGGCATCTCAACACTCAGATACGTTTTATTGACGCGGCAACCGTTGCGCTGCGGCACATCGACCTGCGACTCAAACACATGCACGGTAGCATCGATGGCATTCATATGCCTATCGAAGATCTGTAGCTCAGGTGCGCACTGGGGGTCTCCAGCCCAGGTAACCTCATAGCGCCACACCGCGCCGGCGTCTGCCGGCAAATAGCGAATGGCATCGATCTCGTAGCGACCGCAGCATTCGCCACGCTGCGCATCGCGGATAAGCGCGCACAGCGCAGTCTTTGCTTTGTAGTTAATCTTAGATTCCAGCTTGGCCACGCGGCTATCGAGGCGAATGGAGCCAAGCTTTTGGTCACCGGATGCAAAAACGACATCCATCGACGAGCCATCCAAAAACGGAAGCACCAAGACAGCGAGCTCGCGCTCGTAATCGGAAACGGAAGGGCAAAGCGCCAGCACACGGCCATGATCAACCGGGAGCACCAGCGACGGCACACAAGAACCGCTCGTCGTCGCGTGGGCAAACGCTTGAGAACCCTCCCGCTCAATAAGCGCGGCGACATCCTGACCGGCAAAACGAAGCAGCACAAACAGACGGCCCTGACTGCGGCAAAGTGCCAAACGCTTGATACTCATCTACACTTCTCGCTTTCCCAGGGCGTTCGCTGCCATTCGTTTGCAGGCACCCAGGCGCCCAAACCTCAAGACGTCATAATCGAACATGAGCTTTTTGCATGCACGGGCATTGGGGGCCTTGCCGGTAAGCGCCGCACGCACCATAGCTGCAACAGAAGGAGCGCATTGTGCGAGCGCGGCATCACTGCCCACGGCAGAACCGTTAAGCGCCGCGGCAACGGCAGCAAACACCTTGCCGCAGTCCGAACCCAGCAACCTGAGCGCATCGTACAGCACCAGATCGCATAGGAAGTACGCCAGGTCATCGGCATGCTGCACATCGAGACCGTCGCGCTGCCAGTCAGCCAGCACCGCGGAGTAAATCTTCACGTGCTCCAGCAGACGCGTCTCGTCGTCGTAGCGCATGGTGTCCATGAGCGAGCCCTTGCGCGCCGCGCGGTAGTCATACAGCTTGTTCGAGATAAGCGCAGTCTTGTGCGAACGACCGTACACGGCAAAATCGAAGACCTGGTCCTCGCCATACTTAACGGTTTCGTCGAACACGATCCCGTTGCCCAGCAAAAACTCACGCTCGCAGGCAGTGCGCCATGCAAAGGGGCGAGACGCTTCCTTAAACAGCAGGTCAGAGCTATAGCCTTCAAACGACACATCACGCGGGCTCAGCACATAGTTAAGCCACGGATACCCCGCCTCCAGCGGATACGGATTCGCGCCAAAGGTCAAAACGTCGCAGTCCTCGCGCTCAAAGGCATCGACGATCACGCGGCATGCATCGGGCGTAAAGCGGTCGTCGGAATCCAAAAACGCAGCGATAGGCGCCGTGGACGCAGCGATGCCTGCATTACGTGCACTCGACAGGCCCCCGTTTGGCTTATCGACCAGCGTAAAGCGCGCGTCCTTTTCGCAATAGGCAGCCGCAATATCGCGCGAACCGTCCGGCGAGCCATCGTTGACCAGCACACCTTCCCAATCGGGCATGTCCTGCGCAAGCAGGGAGTCCAGGCACCAAGCCAGGCACTCCTCCACCTTATAGATGGGAACGACAACGGAAATCTTGGGGGTAGCCATAGTCACTCGCTCCTACTGTGCGGCCGGAACGTCATCAGGGTGCGGATTATCGCCGTAGGTGCGCTGATACGTCAGCACGCGCCAGACCAGCGGCAGGCCGCCAATCTTAAAGTAATGCTTAAACGTATTGAGCTTGCCCGGCTTTTTAAAGTCAAAGCGCGAATCGATATAGGCGCGGGGCGATTTGACCATCAGGCGCAAGTCGGTCTCGCCGCGTGGATCGAACAGCGACAGGTCAAAGCGACCGGCATCCCAATCGGCCTTGAGCTCGGGTGAAGCCTTCTCCCAAAACTGCTCGCGCAGCTCATCGACCAGGCGTTCATCATTCCAACGGTACGTATCGACCTTCATGCGCATTAAAATGCCCTGGAGCCGAGCCTTGAGCTCGGGACGCTCGTCCAAAAAGCACTGCATCTCGGCATATTCGTCGCACACGCAAAACACCTTGTTGGGCGAATTAACAGAGCTCTTCTCGTTATCCTGGCGATAGCACAAAATGGGGTCCGCAATAAACGCGGCACGCTCGGCGCAAGCCCAAACCTTAAAGTTAAAGCCTGCGTCCTGGTACGAGGCACCCGGCGTGGGAAGGAACCGAATCTGATTGCCGTTGAGGAACTCGCGTCGATAGATAGCCGACCAAATGGAAGGTTTGCGGTAGAAGATGCCCGGGCGATCGACGGGGCGATACGCGGCACCCGTCATATGCTCGTCGATAATCCCAAACAGCTCACGGCGCTCGCTGGGCGTGGACCAATACAGGTAAAAGTCGCCCTTTACCACATCGGCATGTTCAGCATCGGCCTTGGCGACCAGCTTTTGGAGCGAATCCTCAAACATAAAGTCGTCGGACTCAAGAATGCCAACGTACTCACCGCGTGCCATCTCCAGGCCGCGGTTCATCGAGTCACCGTAGCCGCTATTGGCCTTGTCGATCATCTTGACGCGCGCATCGCGCTCCATGTACTCGCGGATGATATCCGACGAGCTATCGGTAGAGCCGTCGTTGATGCAAATGATCTCAATGTCCTTGAGCGTCTGAGCCACGGCAGAATCGAGGCACTCGCGCAGGTAGCGTTCGACATTGCAAATGGGGACAAGCAGCGAAACTTTAGGGGTATCAGAGTTCTGCAAGAGAACCTCCCGTTGAATAGCGTGTAACAGGGTTATTTTAGCAGCCGAGTTGCGGAGAGCGGCAGCGCTTGGAATTATAGAAAGCGCTCCAGGCAGGCTTTGAGACCGCGAGTCGAAAGATAGAACAGCGTGGCGTCTGCCATCGAAACGCCCGAGGTCGCCGCAACGAGCTTGCGGGCAACACAGCGAACGGCGCCCTTAGCAGGCATATCCGCCCACTCCGTTCCCAAAAACGTCGTGAGGTCCATGTTGACGCAAGCCGCCACGCGATGGAAGTCATCGGCATCCAAGCGCGCCAGGTCGAACACAATGAGGTCCAAAAACCAGGTGATCAGCTCGCCGGGACACAGGTCCAAAAGACCGTAGGCCGCCCAGTCCTCCAAGACTTCCTCGAGCATCCTCATGTGGGCGTCAAGCTTTTTGGCGCGAGCCTCGGCACTGTTGAACTCGTGCGTCGCCGATTCGCTCTCCATCACGTAGTGGTAGAACTTATCCGACATGACGACGGTCTTGCGGGCAAGCGCATAAGCCGCAAATTGGAAGACGACGTCCTCGCCCAAAGCCAAACCGGGGGCGAAGCGAATGCCTTCGCGATTGAGCAGCTCGCGCGAA
This sequence comes from uncultured Collinsella sp., assembly GCA_900555515.1. Taxonomy (GTDB): domain Bacteria; phylum Actinomycetota; class Coriobacteriia; order Coriobacteriales; family Coriobacteriaceae; genus Collinsella. The sequence goes on along the minus strand of USLO01000018.1, from coordinate 7,460 downwards.
AAAGCCGCACGACAGGCATAGGGCTGCGCATTCGAATGGAACAGCAGTTGGGGATCACGGGCGCCGAAGGTACCAGCTTTGGGGCTCATGAGTTGCTGGACGCGTTTGGGGGCAGCATCGGCAGGTTCACAGACGCCGCCAAAAACGGCGACCTCGGCATCTGCAGGCTTCATGGCATGCAGCACGCGCTCGACCGTCTGCGCATCGATGTAATCGTCGGCGTCCACAAAAAAGACGGTCTCGCCCTCGGCGGTATCGATACCGGCATTTCGAGCACACGAGACGCCCGCGTTTTCCTGGTCAATCACCAGTACGCGATCGTCGGCCTGCGCGATCTGGCGCAACACGTCCAACGAATCATCAGTCGAACCGTCGTTGACGCAGACAACCTGAATCGAGCGCTCGGACTGGGCCAACAGCGAATCGAGGCATCGCTGAATGGAGCACGCAGAGTTGTAAACGGGGACGACAATGGTAGCTTTAGGACACGAGGCCTCTCCCATGCCGACCTACCCCCTCAGCGATTCGATGAGGAAGGCGGCGACCACGCCTGGGCCTCCAACCGAGGCGTAATACTTAGCACGCCCCAAGGCACCATCCGTCGCAAAACTCGGATGTTCGTCAACCCAGCCCTCAGGATCTTTGAGGATGACAGCGAGGTTCGCGCGCTTCCACGGCTTGAGGTCGTCAAGCGAAAACTCCCCCGCGTCCAAGGCCGCCTGAAATTCCTTGGCCATCTGAACCAGGAACTCCTTATAGAACTTAGGCGCCAAGCGCACGTAGTTCCACATATACGAATCGTACTTAATGAGCTGATTGAACTTGAGCATGCGCGCGACATCGCCGCTTGCGTGGTCGCGGGCATAATCCTCTCGAATCCAACGCTCGATCTCGGCATACTCGGTATTGACGCAAAAGACCTTAGCCGACGAATTGACCGAGGAATTCTCGTTGTCCTGGCGATACGACAACACGGCATCGTGCAGGTAAACAGCCTTATCGGCGCACGCGATCACCTTAAAGGCGAATGACGTGTCCTGAAAGGATGCCCCCGGAGTCGGCAGGAACGTAATGCCGTTGCGCTCAAGAAAATCACGACGGTACACGGCCGACCAAATCGACGGCTTTTGCTTAAAGAACTGCGCCGTATCGCTCGGGTGCAACGGCTTGCCACAGTCCTTGGCTTTAAACATCTCGTGCAGCGAACGGCGCTCCTCGGGCTTAGACCAGTAGAAATCAAAGTTCGCCTTCGCAAAGTCGGCATTATTGCTATCGGCGGCCGAGACAAGCTTTTCGAGTGCGTCGGGCGCCATAAAGTCATCGGACTCCAAGATGCCAACGTACTTGCCACGCGCCATCTCCAGACCGCGGTTCATCGAGTCGCCGTAGCCGCTGTTGGCCTTGTCGATCATCTTGACGCGCCCATCGCGCTCCATATACTCGCGGATAATCGCCGCCGAGTTGTCGGTCGACCCGTCGTTAATGCAGATGATCTCAATATCCTTGAGCGTCTGCGCCAGGGCGGAATCGAGACACTCGCGCAGGTAGCGCTGAACATTGTAAATGGGAATAAGCAGCGACAGAACAGGGCTGCCAGAGGCGTTAGTAGACAAATGTGCTCCTTAGGAAATACCTGTCGTTTCATGGTATCAAAGGGTCAGTGCGCCAGCGGGCGTTTATATAATCTATGGAGCCTCTTGCGGGCAAAGCAGCCCCACGTCATGCGGCGGGCCCATGGCAGGTTCCTGCGTTTTATTCAAAGCTTGCCGTCAAGGTGCGCCGAGCCTTTACAATAGGACAGTCCCAAGGACGTATTCGATAGCTTCCGTGCAGCGCATGCGCGCCGCGCGTGAAAGGATATATTGCCCCATGCCTTCAACCCTCCCCGCTTCCATCGATAAGCTCGCCATCGTCGTCGTTACGTACAAGCGCCAGGAACTCCTGGCCAACTTGTTCGACTCTATGACCGAGCTCACGGCAAAGCCCTGGCGCATCGTGATTGTCGATAACGAGAATTCGCGCGAGACCGAGGCCATGTGCACCGCATTCAATGAGCGCTTGGCCAACCTGTGGGGCATCGACACCGAGCAGCCCGACGCGCAGGGCGGCACCGACCGTGTCATCTACGCCCCGCAGCTCGAAAACGGCGGCGGTGCGGGCGGCTTCTCCGCCGGCACTAAATGCGCCTACGACCTGGGCGCCCAGTGGTTCTGGGTCATGGACGACGACGTGCTCGTCATCCCCGAAGGCATCGAGCGCTTGGCCAAGTGGACCGACCGCTACGATGTCATCCAGGGTTCGCGCCTGGACTTTGACGGCGGCGCCTTCTTTTGGCAGTACCAGCTCATCCTTTCGCTCGGCATCCCTAACCCCATCGCCAAGTGGGATCTGGGTCCCGAGGGCTACCGCACCATGAACCAGCTGTGCTTTGAGGGTGGCCTGTTCTCGCGCCGCGTGGTCGACAAGATCGGTCTGCCCGATGCGCGCTTCTTTATCTACGGCGACGATGCCTGCTATGGCTACGTGGCCAGCCAGCACTTCCCCGCCGCCGTTGTTGCCGACGTGGTGCTTAAGCGCGCCCGCGCCGTCTCTAACTGGGACATCGCCGGCAAGCGCCAGCTCAACTCCACGAGCGACACCAACCGCTACTACATCATGCGCAACCGCGGTTATCTGGCCCGCTACATGCAAATCTACGGCGACTATCACCCCGTGCTGTTCCGTCTAGGCAACGCCGCGACCTTCTGCAAAGAGTTCATCCGCTTGGCCGCGGTCGACAAATGCTTTAAGACCGGTATCCCAGCGCTGCGACGCGGCATGAAGGACGCCCGCAAGATCGTTAAGGATCCCAACTGGAAGCCCATGCCGCCCCTGAAGGACGCCGAGCAGTAAAGGACTTTCGCCATCCCCTATAACCGCTGGCACACCACGGACACACGCTGCCCGTCAAAGCCAAAGCCCCAGCGCATGCGACCAACGCCGGGTCGCGGCACGCGGATATCATCGATGCCGTTGCGCTCGATTTCGAGCAGCGCCTGAACCGCCAACAGTTCCAGGCCCAGGGCATCGACGCCAGGGTCGTACATCATGTTGATCGAAATGAGCGGTCGCTCATCGAGCATGCCGAGCGTGTCGGCCACGTCAAACACCCGACCGGTGGGAATCACCTGGATATCCCAGCGATCCGAGACGCCACTTCGCTTGGAGCTGGGATTGCAATAGCCGGGCAGCCCAAAGCAGAGCCCCTGCAGCGCCAGATGATAGGCTGTCGGCATATCTGATTGGCCCACATCGATGCCCAGATCGCCGATAGCACAGCTCAAAGCCTGCTTTACAGCGTCCTCGTCTCCTCGACACAGCCCGTCATGGAACGAGTCGATTACCCCAACGTCCTCAACGGCGCACTCAAACCATTCCAGAATTACAAGACGGAGCGCCTGACGCACTTCGTGGTTAGGCAGACGCAGGGAACGAAGGCACGCGCCGTCCTCCGAATGCCCCGTCATGTCCGTCGTAAGGAATCCAGACAGATACAGCGCAGTCCAGATATCTTCGGGCTTGGCGGCATCGGCCTCCTCGGCATGCACGCGCACTGGCGCCTCAATAAACCCATGCGGCTCAAGCAAATCGAACAATGCGGACAGGCACATGAGATTCCAGCCACCGACGCATGCGCTCAGACGGTCGGCGTAACCATACAGATCTGCCCGAACAGGAGCGACGCAACCGCGATGTGCGTAGTCCACCACACGCTCCGGGCTCGAGCAATAAAAACCACCAAGCAGGTAGCCCTCGAGCCACTCACGCGCGTCATCCAGACAGCTGTTGCGACCGATGCGATCCAACAGCACCCGGACTTCGTCGTCCGAAAAACCGAACCATCGATCACACCAACTCGACAGCGGTGTCGCCGACCGATAGGAAACCCCACGCTGGGACAACGCAAACTCGGCAGGACCGGGGCGCTCGCCCATAAGACATGTCAATCGCAACGAGTCGCCGGCGTCGGCAATGGTGTCGAACAACATTCGGCTGAGCGACTCCAGGGAATCCACGCTACCGTCGTCCTTAGCGTCCAAACGCTTTGGACATACCACGTCGTAATCGTCTATCAGAAGAACAACCTGCTCATCGAAAGCTGTCTGGAGCAGCTTAATAAGCACGCCAAGCGCCACATCGATCTCCTTATCGCCGGCCACCCCACGCGCCGCCCTCTCGATAAGACGAACCTCACGTCTTGACAGATCAGGCGCGGCAAGCAGCGGCAACAATCGGGTGCACTCGTGCGCGACAGCGCTGCGAATAGCCGCCGCAGCATCAGCGACGCGCCTCGCAGCGGCAGCTGAAAAGTCGAGCATGATGACCGGATAACACGCGTACTCATCACGATAGCGACCGCCGCCCGCCTGCCAAATCTGGGTGCCGACGAACGGACTTCGATCCGGCCGCCGGTGATCAAGTCGTTCCAAATAGCACTTGAGCATCGATAGATTCATGCTCTTGCCAAAACCCTTGGGCCGACAGCAAAGCGCAACAGGTGCTACGCTGTCCAGTATATCGGCAATAAACATAGTCTTATCGACGAGTAAACACCGATTGATTGCATCGGAAAAGTCGTGTACATCAACCGGCAGAGCTGCGTTATCCGCATGATTGAGCAACCGTGCGCCAAACGCATGAGCAACACCATAATTCGCCTGTTCAGACACCGTAAACTCTCCCTCTAACGCAGCACGATGCCCATTGTAACGAGCGGATAGAGCGCAACAATATCGACATGCAAACGTTTCGGGCAACGGTAGCAACAGGCCCCCGAGGGGGCATAACAAATCGTTGCACAACAAAACGGAGTCCGATGCAGGCACATCGAACCCCGTCCTTAACTCTTATAGAAAACGATCTGGAAGATTACTCCTCCGAACCGTCCTCCCCAGAAGTCTTCTTCTGCTGATCGAGTTTATGCTTACCACTCACGATGGACGTAGCGCCCAGCGTAGCCAAGCTCGCACTGGCAAGGCTCGCCATCACGATCAAGTCGCCCGTCTTGGGCATATTGCCGCCAGATGACTTGGTAGTTGTAGTCGTCGTGGTAGTAGTGGTCACCGTCTTGGAGTCATTTTGCTCTTGGGCTTGGTTGTCAGCACCGCTCTCGTCGTCTTTGGACTGTTTCTTTCCGTCCTCGGTCTTGTTTTTGTCCTTCCCCTCAGATTCAGACTTCTTACCCACGTCCTTCTTCTGAGTGGAATTGCCGACCTTCTCCTCAGAGCTAAAACTCTTATCAGATTCGGTCTTCTCGGAAGCTTTGTCCTTGGAGTCGCCCTTTGCAGCCTCGTTCTTTACCGTGGAAACCTGATCAGAGTTGTCCTTGTTCTGGGTCGAGCCGTTATTGACGCCAGCCATCAGCGAAGAGCCCAGCATAGAACCAAGCTGCACGGAGAAAGAAGGCTTCTTGTCCGGCGAAGCAACGGGAGCGTCCGGCGCCTTATTCGAGTCGTCCTTGGAAGCATCGGAATCAGGGGTTACGTCAGAGCCGGAGCCATTGTTAGAGCCGGTGTCAGCGGACGAATCGCTCGAGCCGGTGGATGAGTCAGAGGAACCAGCGTCGGTCGAACCAGAAGCGTCGCTGGTCGTATTGCCGGAAGAGCTTGAAGACGAATCGCCCGCAGCAGAGCCGTTCGAATTGGAGCCGTTCGAGGTAGAGCCGTCGTTGGTAGTGCCACCAGCAGAGCCATCACCGCCAGCATCGGTCGAGGGCGCATCCATCCTGTCATCATTGGCATCGTCACTCGAGTCGTCATTCGAATCAGGCGTCGGCGAGGGCGCCGGCGCGGGCTCGGGCTGCACGGGCGTCGCAGCGGCGGCCTCGTCCTCGGCGATGTAAACCAAGCAGTCCTTTAGCTCGTTGCGGTAGCGGTTCTTCCAGCCCTCATGATACTGGGGCTGGCTCGAATACTTGGTGGCGACATTGTTGACCACGCTATTGGAGAGCGCCGTCACAAACTCGCGGTCGGACATATCGTTGGAAAGATTCGCCCAGCGGAAAAAGTCCCTGCAGCCACCGGTGCCGCACATGTTGGTGATGCTCCACACCATGCCCTTGACGCAATCGGCGCGGCCCGAAATATCAATGCCCAGGCCGCTCTTGAGCCACGCCTCGGTCACCGCATAGTACGAGTTATACGCATACGCATCCTGCAAAGCCGAAAACTCAGCAGGGTCGGTGTTGTACGCGCCTTGGAAGGCATCCTGCGCGATATGGCCCAGCTCGGTGAGCTGGCCGTTCTCGTACATGGAATTGCTCGTGTTGGAAATCTCGCTGCCGCGATCAATCGCATCCTTGAGCATGCTGTATTTTTCGGGGTTGTAGTTGTAGGCCTGCTTCATAAACGGAATGAGCGACCAACGACGGTCGAACTGGTAATAGCCCAGCGCGTTATAACCGTCGCCATACGAAAAGCCCTGGTTATAGTTGCCATGGCTCTCGTACTTGGTGAAGTACTTCATCTCGGGGGTCACGTTGACAAACGAAACCCCCTGGACCGACCTCAGCACGCCCGAGAAGGACTGCTGGGTGTAGAGACCTTTGTCGATATCGGTGGCATCCGAGGCAACGCCCGGCGTGGGCTCCTCGGCAGCGGCGGGTGCGGGCGCAGTTACGGCGCCAAACGAAAGCGCCAGCGTCAGGCCCGCGACAATCGCGGAATGCTTGGGCTGCATAAGATCCTCCCTGCATTGGTATAGTTAAAGTGCAGTTTGCAAAGATAGAAATAAGTATTGCAGCTCGCCCGTTGTTACACAACAACCCCTCGGTAAACGGCAACAACCCTCCGCGAAATCTTAAGGAATTGCGCTCAACCTACAGCTTAATGTCAAAGTTGATCTCGGGAACGGCGGCTAGGTCGGCCAGCGTTACGCCGTCGACATAGTTCTCAATGACCTCGTCCAGGCCGCGCCAGAACTTGACGGTCGAGCACAAATCGCTGCGGGTGCAGCTGTTGTCGATGCCGTCGCACGCCACGGGCGCCGTGCTGCCCTCGACAGCGCGCAGGATGTCGCCGGCGCGCACTTCGGCCGGGTCCTTCGCCATCATATAGCCGCCGCCCTTGCCGCGTACGCTCTTAAGCAGGCCCGCCTTCATAAGCGGACGAACCAGCTGCTCCAAATACTTCTGCGAAATGCGCTCGCGGTCGGCAACCTCGCGCAGGGCAATCTTGCCCTCGGCGTCACCAAGCGCTGCGATATAGATCATCAGACGGAGGGCATAGCGGCCCTTAGAAGAAATGAGCATACCTACCCTCTCATCGTTGCCGAGACAAAATACCAGGCTTGTTTGTCCCAAATCTTATGCACGCGGGGCAAACAAGCCTGATTATTATGTCCCACATCTAAAAAGTCGAGTGGATTAGTCGGGTTTTCCCTTGACTAACGCCGAACCCATAGTAACTTTATTCCGAGAAGAT
>USLO01000017.1 GCA_900555515.1 uncultured Collinsella sp. | reverse complement strand
TCCTGGGCGTGACCGGCGTGGTCGTGCGCACCAAGCGCGGCCAGCTTTCCGTTGCCCCTAAGAGCGCGACCCTGCTTTCCAAGGCCGTTCGTCCGCTGCCCGAGAAGTTCCACGGTCTTTCCGACAAGGAGACCCGCTATCGCCAGCGCTATGTCGACCTGATCGCCAACGACGACGTTCGCGAGACCTTCCGTAAGCGTTCGCAGATTCTCTCCACCTTCCGTCGCTTTATGGAGTCCGACGGCTACATGGAGGTCGAGACCCCCATCCTGCAGACCATCCAGGGCGGCGCTACGGCCAAGCCGTTCATTACCCACTTCAACGCGCTCGATCAGGAGTGCTACCTGCGTATTGCCACCGAGCTGCACCTCAAGCGCTGCATCGTCGGCGGTTTTGAGCGCGTGTTCGAGATCGGCCGCATCTTCCGTAACGAGGGCATGGACCTCACCCACAACCCCGAGTTCACCACGATGGAGGCCTACCGTGCCTTCTCCGACCTCGAGGGCATGAAGGCACTCGCCCAAGGTGTCATCAAGGCTGCCAACAAGGCCATCGGCAACCCCGAGGTCATCGAGTACCAGGGCCAGACCATCGACCTTTCTGGTGAGTGGGCCAGCCGTCCCATGACCGACATCGTCTCCGACGTGCTCGGCAAGCAGGTCACCATCGACACGCCGGTCGAGGAGCTTGCTGCCGCCGCGCGCGAGAAGGGCCTGGAGATCAAGCCCGAGTGGACTGCTGGCAAGATCATCGCCGAGATTTACGATGAGCTGGGCGAGGACACCATCGTCAACCCGACGTTCGTGTGCGATTACCCCATCGAGGTCAGCCCGCTTGCCAAGCGTTTTGAGGACGACCCGCGCCTGACGCACCGCTTTGAGCTGGTTATTGCCGGTCACGAGTACGCCAACGCGTTCTCCGAGCTCAACGACCCGGTCGACCAGGCCGAGCGCTTTGCCGCCCAGATGGCCGAGAAGGCCGGCGGTGACGACGAGGCCATGGAGTACGACGAGGACTACGTGCGCGCCCTCGAGTACGGTATGCCTCCCGCGGGCGGCATTGGCATTGGTATCGACCGCGTGGTCATGCTGCTCACCAACCAGGCTTCTATCCGCGACGTGCTGCTGTTCCCGCACATGAAGCCCGAGAAGGGTTTCCAGTCCGGTGCCGCTGCCGCCAAGGCTGCCGAGGCCGGCAACGCCGCGAGCCCATTCGTTAAGTCGCTTAAGCCCACGCTCGATTACTCCAAGATCGCCGTTGAGCCGCTGTTTGAGGAGTTCGTCGACTTTGATACCTTCTCCAAGAGCGACTTCCGCGCTGTGAAGGTCAAGGCATGCGAGGCCGTCAAGAAGTCCAAGAAGCTGCTGAACTTTACGCTCGACGACGGCACCGGCACCGACCGCACCATCCTCTCCGGTATTCACGCTTATTACGAGCCCGAGGACCTGGTTGGCAAGACCTTGCTCGCCATCACCAACCTGCCTCCGCGCAAGATGATGGGCATTCCCAGCTGCGGCATGCTCATCAGTGCCATCCACGAGGAGGAGGGCGAGGAGCGTCTCAACCTGATCCAGCTCGACGCTTCCATCCCCGCCGGCGCAAAGATGTACTAACTAGTTACGCGGTTCTACGAACCGCGTAACGGCTCGACGCTGCGCGGGCCGCATTTGGACAATCTGACGTTCAACTTCAAGGGCGCGACCTAGGTGGTTACGCGGGTTTACCAACCCGCGTAACCAGTTGACGCTGCGCGCCGCCCAGGGCGACAATTTGTCATTCAAAAGGCAAGGCATGACCAGAAGGTCTATGCCTTGCCTTTTTCATGCCAACTTGTTCGCCCTGGACGTCGCTCGCTGTCCGTCCTCTACCTGCGGCGTTGACTTGGTTGACACTTAGAACATCGATGTAGTCATTGGGTGTTCCTATAGTTTTGTCAACCGTCGGGGCTACTCCCGGTAGGGCACCCGGTCGCGCATCACGGCGTATATCGCCCTGAGCCGCTTCCTCGCGACGGCCTTGAGCGCCCGCCCGTGCCCCATGCCCCGCGCCCTGCAGGCCCGGTAGTACTCGCCGTAGCGCCCCGAGGACCTCACCAGGCTGTTGCACGAGAAGATCAGCAGGGACTTGAGCCTCGCGTCGCCGCGCCTGGACGCCCTGACCGACCTCACCGACGTGCCGGAGCTCCTCACCCTCGGGGCTATGCCGCAGTACGAGGCCAGGTGGTCGTGGTCCGGGAACCTCCCGATGTCGACCGACACCGCGAGCTGCGCCGCGGTCCTCGGGCCGATGCCGGGCACGGTGAGCAGGCACGCGTAGGTCTCGTCGCCCTCGAGCAGCGCCGCCGTCTCGGCCTCGAGGGCCCCGGCCTCGTCGAGGGCCTCCGATATCCGGGCGGCCAGGAACCTGACCTGCCTGTTCTCGGCCTCGACGAGCGCCGGCGGGGGCGCGGTGGAGGCGGCCGCGGCCTCCCCGGCGGCCTCGGCCCGCGGGCCCCCGGCCCCGGAGCGGGCGATCCCCCACGCCCCGCCGAACCCGGCGAGCAGCTCCAGCCACCGCCGGTCCGACAGGTCGACCGCGGCCTCGAGGGCCGGGCAGGACTCGAGCAGCACCGCGCGCAGGCGGTTCTTGTCCCTGGTCGCGCAGGCGACGACGTGGTCGCGCTGCGACGAGAGGGCGCGGGCGGCCTCGAGGGCCTCGCCGCGGCCCGGGACCCCCGACAGGGAGTCCGGCACGCCCAGGGCGGTCCGCGCGATCACCGCGGCGTCGCGCTCGTCGGTCTTGGCCTCGCCGGCGAACAGGCCCGCGGCGCGGCTGGCGGCGAGCCCGGGCAGGTGGGCGACCCCGAGCCCCGCGGCGCGGGCCCGCCTCACGGCGAGGGACCCTATGTTGCGGAACTGGTCGACGACGACGAGCGTGCCGGCGGGCGCGGAGGCGAACAGCGCGTCGAGCTCGGCCTCCCTGTTGCGGACGGGGGCGCTGGCCAGCACCTCCCCGTCGCGGTCGATCAGGCAGGCCCAGTGCGATGACTTGCCGACGTCCAGGCCGAGCACGGCCGCGGGTCTGGTGGATGGCGCTTTCACGGTGGTATCCTTCCGGTAGTCGTTCGACCGGATGGCCTCCCCCTCGGCACTCACATTACCAGCCGCGGCACCTGCCCGGCACTTTCCTATCAGCCGTCGGGGGCGGCGCGTCCCGCGCCGGCAGCACCCAACGGGCCCTCTCGGGGGCAGGGACGTTCGGCCGTGCGCGGGCGCCCGGTCGGCGGCCCGTTCTGGGCGCGCCTCAATCGTAGCCCGAGACGGTCCCGGGCTGACAATTTCGACTGTAATGGACGTTCTTGTTTGACTAGTCATTTAAGAACGTCCCCAACGACTAACTTAAAAACTATGCCGGATTACGGGGCTGAATGACGGATTGCCGACCATGCCGAAATTGGTAAAAAGAAAACCGCAGGTAGAAGGCTCGCTATGATTTGAAAATAAGGGGTGTGGTTGGCTCATTCAGGTTCAGCCCCGTAATCCGGCATAGTTTTGAAATGGCACTGAATAAGTGGCGGCAAATGAGCCGCAATGAAGCAAGCTAGCCCCTCGTTTCCGAAACCTTTCCGCAACAATTTGCCCTTCGTGCCGTTCGACTCCGCTCGCAACGTCCCCTGCGCTACACTTAGTCGCACTGTGGCGCTGCTGCGCCGCGCCCGAACCAAGGGAGACCCTCATGAAGAACACTCAGCTGCTGCTGATCAACGATATGTGCGGCTACGGCAAGGTCGCGCTTTCCGCCATGCTGCCGGTGCTGTCGCACATGGGCTACCGTATCCATAACCTGCCGACGGCGCTCGTTTCCGACACGCTCAACTACCCCAAGTTCTACATCCACGACACCACGGAGTACGTGCGCCAAAGCCTCGCTATCTGGGAAGAGCTCGGCTTTGAATTCGACGCCATCTCGACCGGCTTTATCGTGACCGAGGAAGAGACGCGCATCATCTCGGACTTTTGCCACCGCCGTGCGCAAAAGGGCACCAAAGTGTTCGTCGACCCCATCATGGGCGACAACGGCAAGCTCTATGCGGGCGTGCCCGAGTCCACGATTGGCCTTATGCGGCATCTGCTAGAGTGCGCAGACTACGCAGTTCCCAACTACACCGAGGCCTGTCTGCTCACCGATACGCCTATGGCCGAGCAAATCACGCCCGGCGAGGCTCGCGTCCTTGTGGACGCCGTGCGTGAGCTGGGTGCCAAGTCTGTGGTCATTACGAGCGCCGTAGTCAATGGCACGAACGCGGTTATCGGTTACGACCATGTGGCGGGGGAGTACTTTACGATTCCCTTTGAGCTCATTCCGGTCTACTTCCCGGGCACGGGCGACACGTTCTCGGCGGTGCTCGTCGGCCGCGTTATGGCAGGTTGGAGTCTGCAGCGCGCGACGTCCGATGCCATGCGTGTGGTGGCTGAGCTTATCGAGCGCAATGCCGACCAGGAGGACAAGTCCGCCGGCCTGCCCATCGAGGCCTGCCTGGATGTGATTGACCATGAGTAGCGCCGACGAGAGCGGTACCGAGGCAGCGGGCGAGAACAAGCCGCTCGGCGGGCCGCGGGGCAAGCGTCCGCGCATCCGCGTGAGCTGCGTGGACCAGCTGGGTGTGTGCCGCTGCCACCATGGTCACAAGCCGGGCGACGTTTTTGACTTTGACCGAGACCGCGGCAAGATGTGCGCCATGGCCTGCCACGTGGGCTTTCCCTATATCGATATCCTGCGCTATGGCGGAACCGTGCCTGGCAACGAGCCTGGTACGGCAAAGTTCTGCTGCCCCGAAGTCGATACGCTGAACGTCTGGCTTGCCGAGATCGTCGACGAGTAGTCGAGCGCAATGTGACAAAGGGACAGTTCTTTTGTCACATTCGCCGGTGGTGTTCCCTCTATTATGCCTGTGATCTCAAATCTCTGCATTTCATCCGATTTTAGGCTCTAAAAACTCTGCATTTCATCGATAATCAAGCGTATAAAACGTTGCATTTCATTTGATGACACCGAGGGGAGAGCCTATGCTGCGCAGGAAAATAGCGGCAGAGCTGGAGCGCTGGCTGAAGTCTTCCGAGCAAAAGGCCTTGTTTATTACGGGTTCTCGCCAGATTGGCAAAAGCTATTCGATTCGCGCATTTGGCAAAGCCAACCATGCAACCTACATCGAGCTTAACCTCATGGAAAACCGCCAGGCAAAAGATGCTCTTCTCGAGGCGCGGAATGCCGATGATTTCATCAGCAGGGTGACGCTTCTTTCGGGAAAGTCGATTGCGCCAGGCAAAACGCTCGTGTTTATCGATGAGGTCCAAGAGGCCCCCGACATCATGACGATGGCAAAGTTCCTTGTTGAGGACGGGAGGTGCCGCTGGGCGTTTTCGGGGTCAATGCTCGGGACTCAGTTCAAGGGCGTCAGGTCCTATCCCGTGGGGTATGTCCACGAGCTTAGGATGTTCCCGCTCGATTTTGAGGAGTTTTGCTGGGCAACCGGGGTGAGCGAGGGGGCTCGCCAAACGATACGTGACGCGTGTATCAGCGAGAGGCCCGTTCCTGATTACATTCATGACGCGATGATGGCAAACTTCAGGACCTATACCGTTGTCGGCGGAATGCCGGAGGTCGTGCAGCGTTTCCTTGACACGCAGGGCGACCTTGCCTCTGTTCGTCAGCTACAGTCAGAGCTCAACGAACAGTACCGGCGGGATATCTCCAAGTATGCAAGCGGGCGAGCCCTTCAGGTGCAGAGCATTTACGATCAGCTCCCTATTATGCTCGAGGGCGAAAACAAGCGCTTCGTGCTCAATTCCATTGACCCCAAGGCTCACTACGAGAAGTATCAGCGAGATTTTGTATGGCTTGTCGATGCCGGCGTTGCTCTCAAAGCCGATATCGTAACCGAGCCAAAATCGCCCTTGCTCAAGACGGCACGGCCATCGCAGTTCAAGCTATATCAATCGGATACGGGCATGTTGATGGCGCGCTACCCCGTCGGAGTCGCCCAAGCGGCGTATCTTGATAGCAAGGAGCCCAATCTGGGCGGCATTTACGAGAACGTGGTGGCCCAGCAGCTGGCTGCCCAAAATCGCCAGCTTTACTACTATCAGACAAAAAAGCGCGGTGAAGTGGACTTTGTGGTCGATGGACCGGATGGGACGGCTGTTCCGATCGAGGTTAAATCGGGCTCCTATTACCACGCGCACGCTGCGCTCGGTCATGTGCTTGATACGGCTGAATATGGCGTAAGGCTCGGGATTGTTTTCTCGAGAGGCAACGTTGAGCGCAACGGAGCGGTTCTCTATTTGCCGCTATATGCGACCTGGGCCCTTTCGGATGTTTTGGGCGACTCCTGCGCCGAGGGGATAAAGCTGGAGGTCAAGCCGGTCTAGGGCTAGTCCCGGATGTGACAAAGGCGTGGCCCGCGACCTCGATTGCCTACAGCTGCTCGAGCATAGCGGTGCAGCCGTCGAGTACGTCGCGGTAGGTGGCATCGAAATTGCCGGTGTACCAGGGGTCGGCCACGTCGCCGGGGCGCTCGGTCCAATCGAGCATGCGCGTAATCTTGCCGTCGGGGTCGTCGCCAAAGATGCGACGCAGGCCACGCGCGTTCTCGTCGTCCATATAGACAATGTGGTCCCAGTCGCCATACTCCGCGCGACGCACCTGACGTGCACGATGTGCGACGACGGGAATCCCGACCTCGCGCAGCTTGGCAACGGTACCGTGGTGTGGCGGGTTGCCGATCTCCTCGGTCGAGGTCGCAGCGGAGTCAATGACAAACTCGCCCGCGCGCCCGGCGCGCCGCACCAGCTCGGTAAACACCGACTCAGCCATCGTCGAGCGACAGATGTTGCCATGGCAGATAAACAGTATGCGTTGCATGAGCGGTTTCCTTTCTAGGCGGTCGTGCAGGGCTTACAGACTGCTCTTGAGGCAGTTTGCTTCAATAAAGCCCGCTGCGTACAAGGGGAGGTGGCGTAGCTCGCGCCCGTCATCGGTTTCGCTGCGGAAAAAATTGTTCTCGGACAAAATGTAGGCATATGGCGATCGGGCTTTGTCCATGAACGACCCGAGGGTTCTCGCGCGCACGTTGCGTGCGGACTTTACCTCGACGGGCACGATTTCCATACGGTCGGTCTGAAGTAGAAAATCGAGCTCGCCGGTCGTCTTCCAAGACGACGGCGGCACCCAGTAATACGTCTGCAAGCTGTTACCCGAAAATGCTTGCATGACCGAGTTTTCCGCCAGGGCGCCTCGGAAGTCGGAAGATAGCGCTATGGCGGAATCTTCTTTGAGGTCGAGCCAGAGCCTCGGGTTGATGCCGAGTTTGTAGAACATGAGGCCGGTATCGAGAAGATAGACCTTAAAGAAACTTCCATCTTCGTCGTCGAAGGGAACGAGGGGAGGCTCGATGCCTTCGGTCAGGTTGTTGACCGATATGATACCGGCGCCTTCGAGCCAGTCGAGCGGCTCGATAAGCTTGGCGCGACGGCCTCCGCGTTCGACCTCGGAGTACTTGAATTTTTTTGTGGACGATCTCAGCAGCTGGGACGGAATGGAGCGCCAGACCTTGCGTGCCGCCACGCCGCTGATCCCGTTTTCGGGGTCGGTCATATCGGCGGTATAGGTCTCGTTGATTTCGCGCTGCTCGACGCGCGCATCCTCGATAGATAACGTCTTGCGATATGCGTTGACGGCGGCGGGCATGCCGCCCACGATCTGGTATCGATGAAACAGGCTGAGCGCGGCTTGGTGCGCGGCGTAGGTCTCGAGCGTGCCGGCGTGGGTACGAATGGCATCGGCCATCTGCTCCTCATCGAGCGCCCAGAGAAACTCCTCGAACGACATAGGATGCATGGTCTCTTGACGAACGCCGCTGGGAAAAGGCAGCTTACGTTTGCGCGTGGCGACGCCGAGCTGACTGCCGGTCGCGCATATGCGCCAGCCCGAACCCGAAAAAAAGCGAAGCGAGTTGAGCGCCCGTTCGCAGAGCTGCACCTCGTCAAACAGGATGAAGGTGGTTTCTTTGCGAATGGGGGCGCGTTTATAGTCTGAAATCCGCGCCACGATGGTGTCAACGTCGTCGGTGGGACAATCGAACAGCGGAGCGATCAGCTCAAGATCGGTCTGAAAGTCGAGTTTGACAAACGCATCGCCGGCGATTCGCCTGCCGATTTCCTCGGCAGCGTACGTTTTGCCTACGCGTCGCGCACCACGGATGAGGAGGGGGCGTGAGGCGTCCTTTGTCGCCCATGATTCGATAACGGACTCGATTGATCTGCGCATGGGGCCGCCTTTCCAATTTCGTGTACTTCAGATACATAGTTTAGTACGATTTCATGTACTTGAAATACACGAAATAATAGAAAAGCGTGTATCTCAAATACACGAAATTGCACTGCTGAAGCTTCCAGGCGGATAAACATACTCATATTGGGCGGTTTTCACCGGTTACTCGCCACCTTGGGCTATGTTTGCCCCTATGCCCGTATTGAGGGCCGTGCTGATTGACGACGGCGCTCCCAGCGAGCCAGCTTAATCGTCACCAGCGTGAGGGCCCAGGCCACAAGCGAGAACGCGGCGCCCACTGCGCCCACGTACGCAATGCCAACGCTGCTTACCACGGCGCCGCCCACTGCGGTGCCAAACGAGATGCCGACGTTAAACGCCATGGGCTCAACCGAACTTGCGAGTACCATCGACTTGGGATGGCGGCTGCGTGCCACGTCCATAAAGTGCGTGATGCATGAGACCGAGAACAGGTACATGAGCATCGCCAGGCTAAAGACAAAGACCAGCGCGAGCGGCATGGCGGCGCCCACGGCAAACAGCCCGAGCAGTGCCGCCGCCTGCAGCACAAACGTAACCAGCAGCGCCTTCATGCCAAAACGCGCATCGATCCATCCGCCCAGGATGTTCGAGATCAGGCAGAACACGCCATAGGCCATAAGTGTGGTGCTCGCCTGAACGGTATCCATGCCCAGCACCTGCTCCAGATAAGGCGTCACGTAGCCGTAGAATACGTAGACCGAGCCCACGCCAAACAAGAAGATGAGCATGCCGGTGATGATACTCGGCTCGCGTAGTAGCCCCGCCTGCTCGCGGAAGGTGGCGGGCTCATCGGTCTGCCCGGCGCGAGGCATAAACGCCACGAGCGCGCTACAGATCAAAACGGCAAAGGTCAGCGTGCCGTACATGGCCACGTGCCAATCGAGTGTGTCGGCCACAAACTTGCCAATCGAGGTCACAAAGACCATCGCCACGGAAAACGCGCCGTACACGACCGAGATGGCAAGTGAGGTTTGCTGCGGGGATAGCAGCTCAGGGATGTACGTCACGCCCACGGCGAGCAGCGCACCCGAGACAGAGCCCAGGACAATGCGTGAGATAAACAGCACCTGGAAGTTGGGAGCCAACGCCATGACCAGGTTGCCGAGCACAAAGACGATGCTGTAGCACACGAGCAGCTGGTAGCGGCGGAACCGCCCCGTGCCAAGCGCAAGCACCGGCGTAGCGATAGCGTAGACGAGCGCGAACACGCTGATGAGCTGGCCCGCAGTGGCAAGTGATACGCCGAGTTCCGTTGCCAAGTCGCTCTCGATACCGATGACCACGAACTCGGAGCAGCCGAGCGAGAATCCCAACAGCACGAGCAGCGCCAGGCAGAGCTTGGTGCGCGCGGGGGAGAGCGCGGCGGCGGTTGGCTTACTTTTAGGCGTGGTTGCAGCGGTCAAGGTCGTCACTCCAATGTCGCATGAATAGGCGGGATTCAATCCCTGCAACTCTAGCAGAATGTGACAAAGGGGCAGTCCCTTTGTCACATGGAGGGCTTGCCTGTATAGTCGCAATACAGGCGAAGATGGTCTCAGGTACATCGCGGGCGGCAGGAGATCCCATGGGTATGCACACGACAAAGGTTGCAGTGGGCGAGGGCAAGTTTGCGCTCGAGGCCCAGCTGACGGTGACGCCGCGAGGCATGGCGGTGTACGCCTGCTCGCCGGAGTTTGCGCACCTGGGCGCCACGGCGCAGGCCATTCCGCGCCCCGAGCCCGGCCGTACGGCAACGGTGAGCATCCTGGCCGTTCCGTGCCATCGAGACGAGATCCCGGCGCACGATATCGCGGCGGCGCTGGCCACGCGCTTTGGCGTGCCGGTAGTTGCAAGCACGGGTTTTCATGTTGAACAAGCGAGCGGTGACGACCTGCAGCGCGTGCTCGACACCACCAAGGAGCTCATCGCCGCGCTCGAGGAAGCCGCAGCCCGCATTCTGCGCGCCGGCTGGGATGAGGGCGGTGCGGGCGCCGAGGTCGTGGCGGTCGATGCTGCGACCGGCGAGGCGCTTGGCCCCGTCGACCGCATCGAGGCCCATGCTGGTGAGGGCATCCTGCATCAGGCATTTCTGACGCTTTTGGTCGAGGGCCGGGGCGAAGACGCGCGCCTGCTGCTCTGTCGCCGCAGTCCGCTCAAGCGCCTGTGGGGCGGGGTGCTGGCCGATAGCTGCGCCGGCCATCCGCTCCCCGGGGAAGACGTCGCGGCCGCCACGGCGCGCCGCATCAACGAAGAGCTCGGCATTACGCGCGAGCCCGATCAGCTCAAGCACCTCGGACACGTGGTGTACCGCGAGGACCACGGCGACGGTCGCTGCGAGTGCGAATGGTGCGAGGTCTACCTTGCCCATGTTGAGCCGGGCGAGCTGCATATCAACCAAGAGGAGATCTCGGAAGTGCGTCGCGTGGCTCCGTCCGAGCTCAAAGGCTACCTGCAGGGCCACCCCGAGCAGCTGGCCCCCTGGCTCCGCGAGGCCCTCGGCGACCCATTCATCCGCACGGCCCTCGCTATGTAAAAAAGACAGTCCCTTTGCCACATCCAAACCGTCACAACATTCGGCGAAAATCTCGAAAACGAGGAAAAGCGTCGAATGTTGTGACGGTTTTTGTCTAGGGAATCGCTTCTCATCCAAAAAATCCGCTTGACTGTATTGCCGCAACACAGCGCAACGTAAGGGGTGTCCGATAACGGGCGCCCCTTTTTAAGCGGCAACATGGCTGCGAATTCGGAGCGCCCCCAACAAGAAAGGTGGGGAGATGGAAGCGGAAAAGAAGGCGTTTAAGATCACCAAGCGCGAAATTGGCTTTGTGCTGGGTATCGTTGTCTTTTTGCTGGTGAAGTTTCTTCCTTTGGCGGAGCTGAGCTCGACGGTCGAGCTCACGGTCGGCGGTCAGACCTGTCTGGCACTGACGCTCGCCACGGTGGTGTTCTGGGCATGCGGCGTGGCACAGCCGGGCTTTGTGGGCCTGCTCTACTGCGCACTGCTCGTCCTGTTCAAGGTGTGCGTGGACGACACGGGCGCCGCGAGCATCTCGGCGACGGTCGCCTCCACGTTTAGCTCGTGGACCAAGGCCACCATGTGGCTCGTCATCGGCGCCTACCTCATCGCCAGCGCGGTCAAGGAGTCGGGCCTGGGCGAGCGCATCGCCTACGCGTTCATGCTCAAGTTCGTGCGCGACGCCAAGTCGCTCATCATCTCGATCTTCGCGCTCACCTTTGTGCTGTCGCTGCTGATCCCGCATCCGTTCCCCCGCGCCTTCCTCATCCTCGCCGTCGTCTCGGTCATCGCCGAGTCCGCCGGCTACGGTGACGACGACAAGGGCAAGCTCGGCTTCCTCGTGTTTGCCGCTGCCGCCCCGGGTTCCATGTTCTTCCTGACGGGCGACTCCACGCTTAACCCGCTCGTTGCGCAGTACAGTGCCGAGGCCGGCGGCATGAGCCCGTCCTTCGTCGACTGGTTCCTGTACATGAGCGTGCCTATGCTGGTTGCGCTGCTGTGCACCCTGTTCCTGGGCCTTTTCCTCTTTAAGCCCAGCAAGGAGCTCGTCTACGATCGCGAGCAGATCGTGGCCAAGCAGGCCGCGCTCGGCAAGCTCTCCGTCAAGGAGATCCGCACCATCGTGTGGCTTGTCATCGCCATCGCGCTGTGGCTCACCGTCTCGGGCGACTATATCGGCTGGGTCACCCTGGCCATTGGCGTTGCTCTCGCCATGCCCATCATCGGCGAAGTCCTCACTCCCGCCAGCTGGAACGCTGTCGACATCAAGTCCCTCATGTTCCTGACGGCCGCCATGGCCGTGGGCTCCGTGGGCGGTGCCACCGGCATGAACGCCTGGATCGCCGACGTCGTGCTCCCCAGCTCCGTGCCTGAGAACATCTTCCTGTTCGCCCTGCTCGTCGCCGCGCTTTCCATGATCATCCACATGTTCATGGGCTCGGTCATGGCCGTGCTCGGCGTGTGCGTGCCGGCATTTATCAGCTTTGCCGCCGGCTCCAGCGTGAGCCCACTCGCCGTGGCGCTCATCGTCTTCACGTCCATCAACATCCACTACATCCTGCCGTTCCATAACCTGCCGATCCTTATCGGCGAAGGCAAGGACGCCGGCGGCTACACCTCCAAAGAGGCTATGCGCATGGGCATCCCCCTCACCGCGGTCGTCTTTGTCGTCGTGCTGGTCGAGGCCGCCTGGTTCCACCTCTTTGGCCTGATGTAAGCGGTCGAGCGCCCCGGCTGTAAGCAGCCAAGCGCTTGAACTTCGAGTGGTCGAGCGCTCCATTTGTGAGCGCCGCGGCCCCATTACGTTACCCCGTCCGGCGGCACCCCGTCGCCGGACACTCTCCCGAAAGGAGTACGCCATGTCCACTACCGATGCTTCCCAGATCCACGACCTGCGTTCCGCGCTCGACTTTTTGCGTGAGATGCCGGGCCAGCTGCTCGAGACCGACACCCAGGTCGATCCCGATGCCGAGGTCTCGGGCGTCTACCGTCACGTCGGTGCTGGCGGCACCGTCATGCGCCCGACCAAAGAGGGTCCGGCGATGGTCTTCAACAACGTCAAGGGCTTTGACGACGCCAAGGTCTGCATCGGTATGCTTGCCAGCCGCAAGCGCGTTGCCGCCCTGCTCGACCTGGACGAGGAGCACCTGGGCCTCGAGATCGGCAAGCGCTTCGAGAACCTGATCGCCCCCGAGCAGATCGCCGAGGGCAAGCACGTCGACTGCCAGGAGGTCGTGTACAAGGCGACCGACGAGGGCTTTGACCTGCGCAAGATCGTTCCCGCTCCCACCAACACGCCCGTTGACGGCGGCCCCTACATCACCATGGGCCTCGCCTATGGCACGAGCCCCGATGGCACCCAGTCCGACGTAACCATCCACCGCTTCTCCTGCGTCGACAAGGACAAGCTCGCCATGTGGATCACCCCGGGCAGCCGTCACCTGGGTGCGTTCTTTGACGAGTACTGCCAGCGCGGCGAGGATATGCCCATCTCCATCTCCATCGGCCTGGACCCCGCCGTGTACATGTGCTGCGGCTTCGAGGCTCCCACCACGCCGCTCGGCTTCAACGAGCTGCAGATCGCCGGCGCCCTGCGCGGCCGCGCCGTCGAGCTTGCCGACTGCGTCACCGTTCCGCAGAAGTGCATTGCCAATGCCGAGTACGTGCTCGAGGGCTACCTCATGCACGACGAGACCATCAACGAGGATGTCAACGGCCACGGCTACGCCATGCCCGAGTTCCCCGGCTACACCGGTGGCGCCAAGGTCTGCCCGGTGATCAAGATCACCGCCGTCACCACGCGCGTCAACCCCATTATGGAGAGCTGCATCGGCCCTTCGCACGAGCACGTGTCCATGGCCGGTATCCCCACCGAGGCCTCCATCTACAAGATGGTCGAGACCGCTATCCCGGGCCGCCTGCTCAACGTTCACGCCGCTCCCTGCGGTGGCGGCAAGTTCGTTGCCATCATGCAGTTCAAGAAGTCGAGCAAAAATGACGAGGGCCGTCAGCGCAACGCCGCCATGCTCGCCTTCTCGGCGTTCTCCGAGCTCAAGCACGTCATCCTTGTCGACGAGGATGTCGACATCTTCGATATGAGCGACGTGATGTGGGCCATGACCACACGCTTCCAGGCCGACGTGGACCTCATCACCATCCCCGGTTGCCACTGCCACGTGCTCGATCCGTCCAACGACCCCGCGTTCGATCCTTCGATCCGCGAGCACGGTATCGCCTGCAAGGCCATCTTCGACTGCACGGTTCCGTTTAACCTCAAGAAGAACTTCATCCGCTCGCAGTTCATGGAGATCGACAAGGACAAGTGGGCCGCCGAGCTCGCCTTCTAGTAAGTAGCCCTACCAAGTAGTTAAGGAGTTGTCATGCCTGAGTCTTCTGTTCGTCCCCGTCGCATTGTCGTTGGCGTGTCTGGCGCCAGCGGTGCGGCACTGGGCCTTGAATGCCTCAAATGCCTGCGCCAGGCCGGCGCTGAGTCGGCGCTTGTCGTCACGCGCGGGGGAGAGATCACCATCGAGCAGGAGCTCGGCATGACGCTCGACGAGTTTGCGTGCTATGCCGATGTGGTCTACGACAACAAGAACATTGGCGCTGCCATCGCAAGCGGCACCTATCCGGTCGACGGCATGATCGTGGCTCCCTGCTCCATGAAGACGCTCGCCGGCATCGCGAGCGGCTACAGCGAAAACCTGTTGCTGCGTGCGGCCGATGTGCAGATGAAAGAGCAGCGCCGCCTGGTGCTTATGGTGCGCGAGACGCCCTTCAGTGCGATCCATGTCGACAACATGGCACGCCTGGCGCGCGTGCCGGGCGTCATGCTCATGCCGCCCATGCTCACGTTTTACAACGGCCCCGCCACGCTCGATGAGGCGGTGCATCACATCGCCGCCAAGGCACTCGAGGCCGTCGGCGTGTCGTGCGCCAACTATAAGCGCTGGTCATAGGCATCTTTAGGGTAGGATACGAGTAGTGTTTGAGCCCGCTGCCCCTGTGGGCGGCGGGCTTTTCGTGTCAAAGGGTGTGTCGGGAGGACCTATGCAGACGGGTATGTATGCGATTAGCGAGATGGCGAGCTTGTTTAACGTTTCGCGCCAAACGCTCATCTACTACGACAAGATCGGTCTGTTTAAACCCGCCGTGGTTAACGAAAAAGGCTACCGTTTCTATTCGCCCACGCAGATCCCGCTCATGCGTCTGATCTGCATGCTGCGCGACTTGGGACTGGAACTCGATGAGATCGATCGCCTGACCTCGACGTTCGACATTGGAGAGATGACCGATCACCTGCGCTCGCGGGTGCAGGCGCTCGACGAGCAGATTGCCGGGCTCAAAGCCGAGCGCGCGAGCGTGCAGGAGCGGCTGAGTTTTTACGACGAGGCGGTCTATTGGCGCGAGCGCGAGGGCAAACCGGAGCTCAAGCAATTCGAGCGCCGCTACGTGGTCTTTGAGGAGTTCCCGAGCGATATCGAGCGTGGCCGCTCGATGCTGCACCCCACGCTCATGCGGGCGATTCTGCGCATGCGTGCGCTCACGGGCACACGCCCCATGCGCGGTTGGGGCGCCATGCTGCGTCGCGAGGCGCTGCATTCCGACGACCCCATCGCCGGTGCCGGTTCCTTTGCCGTGTTGCCGCGTGGTGCCGAGGAAATACTGCCGAGCGATCCTGCCGAGCTGGCGGAGATTGGCGTCGAGGTGCTGCCCGAGGGCACGTACCTGTGCATGAGTCGCTGGGGCATGCCGTACGAGCCCGAGGGTATCCGCGCCATCGTGGCCTGCATGGACAGGCACGCGCTCCAGCCCATCGGCAATGCTTTCGATTTTTGCTACCTGGACACCACGAGCTACGACGAGTCTCACCAAGAGGACTTCTGCTGTATCCAAATCCCCGTCGCCCTCAAATAACTTGCGGTGAAATAGTCCCTAAATAGCTCGAGTGGGCGTGCAAACAGGAACTATTCCACCGCAACTTCGATGCGACAAAGGAGCAGTCCCTTTATCGCATTCCGTGCGAGCTCCAGCGCCATCTGCGGGTATAAGGCTAACAAGTGTTTATTTGCGAGGCCTAAGGGGCGCCCCGTATGGATATCGATAACTTTGAATGGTGGTATAGCGAGGGCGAGGCTCCGGACGAGGAGTGGGACGAGCCCGCGTCGCGTGACGTGTCGAGCGACGAAGACGAGACCGGTAACGATGCCGTCGAGACGGATGCCGCCTCCGATGCCGCCGAGCCCCTGACTTTTGAACGGGCCTGGGCTCAGGCCGAGGCCGACGAGGCAAAGGCCGATGCCACGGCCACACTGAGTGAGCCAGCTGACATGTCCATCTCGCCGGCAAAGACCCCGCAACCGCGCCACACCATCGACCCCGGCAGTACGGCATCTTTCAGCATTCTCGACGTGCCCGCGCAGGGTGCTCAGGCGCCTGCGCCAACGCATCGCCCCGACCTGGCTCATGAGGAAGACGCGGGACGCCGCTCCCCGCTCGGCCCCATCCTCATCGCCTTCATGGCCGGCGTTATCGCCTGCTCGGCAATCGGCAGCATCTGGGGCCATGTTGAGCAGCAGCGCCAAGACGCCGCCAAGGTCGAGATGTCCGTCGAGCAATCGCTCAGCCGCACGCGCTCGGTGCATGTGTCAGTCGAGGTTAAGGAAGGCGCGACGTGGGATACCGCGCGCGGCGACAGCCAAATGCTCGTCCATATCGTGGGCCGCACGCTCAAGGGACAAGCAATCGACGAGTATCAATACGTCAATTCCGAAGGTGACGGCATAGAGCTCAAGCCCGGCGACTACGAGCTCACGGTGGATGAGCCGCCCGTCGCCACCGACGGCACGCGCTACCGCGCCTCAAAGCGCATGGTTCCGGTGAGTTTTAATTCACAGGCGCCCGACACGGTCGATAGCACGCCGCAGGGCGGGTTTGACCTCTACGCTATTGCTCAATAACTGTGCCTGCCGCTCAGCCCCGCCGCCAAGAGTGGGACAATAACCCTCGACACTGTTGTTTACTTTTGGAGGAAGTAGTATGTCCACCGTCACTACCATCAAGCGCGGCGACCTCACCGCAGCCATCGATTCCATGGGCGCCCAGCTCACGAGCCTTGCCCTCAACGGCAACGAGTATCTGTGGCAGGGCGACCCGGCCTTTTGGGGCAAGCACGCGCCTATCCTGTTCCCCATCGTGGGATCGCTGCGCAACAACACGGCGACGTCTGCCGCCGGCACCTGCGAGATGGCGCGCCACGGCATCGCGCGCATTGTCGAGCACAAGATCGTCGGGGTGTCGGAGGACGGTTCGTCCGTTACCTACGAGCTCACCGACACGCCCGAGTCTCTCAAGGCGTTCCCGTTCCACTTTAAGCTCAACATGACCTATGCCCTGACCGGCGACGCCACCCTCACGCAGACCTTTGCCGTCACCAACACCGGCGACGTGGACCTGCCGTTCTCGGTGGGCGGCCACCCCGCATTCAACGTGCCCGCCCCCGGTGCCGAGGACGAGGCGTTCGAGGACTACGAGCTGGCGTTTACCGAGGCTTGGACTAACGAGGCCCCCGTCATCACGCCCGATGGCCTTATGACGTTCGAGGGTAGCTACAAGGCTCCCGACAACTCGGACGTGCTGCCCATCACGCACCGCAGCTTCGATAACGACGCCATCATGTTCACCGATACCCCGGGCTCCACGCTCACGCTGCGCGGCCGCAAGTCGGGCCACGGCGTCAAGATCGACTTTGAGGGCTTTAAGTACATCGGCGTGTGGTCTGCCGCCAACGA
>USLO01000016.1 GCA_900555515.1 uncultured Collinsella sp. | reverse complement strand
GAGGTGCCGCGCTCGGCGACCGATACATACATACGCTTGAACGGTATTTACTACCGTTCACCGAATTCATTGACAAATGATTCGCCAGACAGTATGTATCGGCGAGGTGAGATATCAGTCTTCGTCAACCCGCAGGATAGCAGGGTTGTTCACCATGACTAGTCAAACGTTTTAGCGTTAATAAAACCCGAAACCAGCATGCAATCATGGCGAAATAAATGGTTGAAAATCACGCAATCATGTATATCAGTAGTTTAGGCTCGTGTTTAGCTATCGGAATGGTCAGCCGCCGCCTCGGCGCGCTCGGCATTCCACGCAACGAGCGCCTCGTGGACCGCCTTGGCAACATCGGCAGGTATGCCGCGAACTTCCGCGATCTCTTGCTCGCTCGCCGCGCGCAAACGCTTCATCGAGCCAAAATGGCGCATAAGGGCACGTTTTCTGGTGGGTCCCACGCCTGGAACGTCATCGAGTACCGAAACTGTCATGGCTTTATCGCGCAACTCACGATGGAATGTGATTGCAAAACGGTGCGATTCATCGCGCACCTGTTTAATTAGATAGAGCGAAGCAGACCCGGTCGGCAGCACGACGGGAGTCTCGTCCCAAGGCACGAAAACCTCCTCATCGGCCTTTGCCAAGCCACAAACCGGTATATCGAGCCCAAGAGCCTCAAGCTGCTTGATCGCAGCGGTCAATTGCGGCTTACCGCCATCGACAACGAGCAAATCGGGGCGCGAGCCAAAGCGCTCGTCGGCCATGCGCTCGGGAGCATAGCGTCGTCCCAAAACCTCGGACATCGACACGAAGTCGTTTGCCTCGTCCAATTCGGCCTGAATTTTAAAACGACGGTACTGGCTCTTGTCGGCGCGTCCGTTGGTAAACACCACCATCGAGGCGACGGTAAAGGTTCCATGCAGCGTCGAGATATCGAAGCACTCGATACGCATCGGCGGCGCCGGCAGCGCCAGCGCGCTTTCGAGCTCCAGGAGCGCTTGATTGGTGCGGTCGTCAGCGTACCCCGTTCGCATCATGTAGCGCATGAGGGCATGGCGCGCATTTTTGGATGCCATATCGAGCAAACGGTGCTTTTCGCCACGCTGCGGCCTATGGAGATGGCAGGAACGCTCGCGCTTGCCTGCAAGCCACTCCCCCAGCGCCTCCGCATCCTCAAGCTCGACAGAGAGGTTTATCTCAGCTGGAATATCAGCCGTCTCGTCGTAATAGCGCTTAAGAAAGCCCGACTGGAGCTCTTCCTCGTCAACATCAAGACCCTTGTCGAGAATGAACTCGCAGGTGCGAACTGTTCGGCCCTCGCGAACGACGAAGACGCAAGCGGCAGAGATGGTCTCCTCGCGATAGAAACCGATGACATCGATATCGACACTGGAGGGAAAAACGACTTGCTGACGGTCGTCCAGACCCCTGATGACCTCCAAACGACGTTTGACGCGGGCAGCGCGCTCAAAGTCGAGCGCCTCGGCGGCATCCGCCATCTCGGAAGTCAGCTCGTCGACGACATCCTTGCGATGGCCCGACAAAAAGCGCTCGACACGCTTGACGTTCTTGGCATAGTCCGTAGGAGAAATCGCGCCGACACACGCACCCGGGCCGCGCCCGACATGGTAGTCAAAGCAGGGACGCCCGTTTTGCGTGCAAATCATATTGACGATGTCTTCCTCGCCCTTGTGGGACTCGACGATACGACGACAACGACGCCACTCCGCACAGGATGCGGAGCAGATGGGGATAACCTTGCGCAGCGTATCTATCGTCTCACGTGCCGCACGGCTATCGGTATAGGGACCAAAATAACGCGTTCCCGGCTTATGACGCTCGCGCGTATATTTGATAGCGGGATACAGGTCGCTCTTGGTGATAGCGATAAAGGGATAGCTCTTGTCGTCCTTAAGGTCCACATTAAAGTACGGATGGTACTGGCCGATCAGGTTGCGCTCGAGTACAAGCGCCTCGTGCTCGGTCTCCACCACGATATAGTCAAAGCTCGCCACCAGCTGCATCATCAGCGGGATCTTTTGACGCTCATCCTGCAGTGTCACGTACTGGCGCATACGGGAACGCAGGTTTTTTGCCTTGCCAACGTAGATGACATCGCCCTTGGCATCTTTCCAAAGGTAACATCCGGGCTGCGTGGGAACGCGCGAAACCTGCTCGGCGAGTGTTGGAATGTTGTCGTGACCGGCCACACGCACCTACTTGCGACGAAGCAGCGCCGAGACCTCGGGCATCTTAAGGACGACGGCAAGGCCAAAGGTAACAGCAAGCGAGACGACACCCGCAACGCAAACGTAGCCAAGAGTAATCAGAATCGAGCCGCCAAGTGCCCCGACAAAGTGCTCAAGCGCCCACATGACGCCGGCGCCTGCGGCAGCACCCAGGCCACCGAGCAAAAGGCCAAAGAAACCGCCATGCAGGATAGATTTGACCTGAAGGCCACGCAGACGACGACGCAGCCACCATAGCGAACATCCGACCAAGATCACGTAGTCGACGACATACGAAAGCGCGATTGCCGGCATACCGAAGCCCAGCACAACGCCAAACAGCAGAACCGAGCCGGCCTGGCCGATGGCGGAATACAGGCAATAGCGGCTATAGGGCTTCATGTCGAGCAAGGCAGAGAAGCTCTTCTGCATCAATACGACCACGCCGTAGAGCGGCAGCGAGAACGCCAGGTAGACAAGGAACTCGGACACCAGCGCCACGCCGGACTCATCAAACTTGCCGGCACAGTAAATCATGTTGAGCGGACGCGCGAAGACAATCAGGTACAGCGCGAACGGAATCAGGAAGAACAGCATCTGGGCGACGCCACGCGAAATGCCCGTGCGAACGCTGTCGTAATCCTTCTCCTGCGCGTCGTGAGAGAGCTCGGTATAGAGCGCCGTCGAAAGCGAGGCGGCAATCAGCGCGTAGGGCAGCGTGTACCACAGGCGCGCATAGGCGATGACGGAAGGACCAGTCTCGGGCTGGACCACCAGCGCGGCAGCGTTGGTGATAGAAGTCGAGACAAACATGCACACCGTGGCGAGCAGCGTCGGGATACCGAGCGCAATCGTCTGGCGCAGCGCGGGGTCCTTAAAATCGATATGGATATGGGGATGCACGCCGTGCTTGCCAAGCGCGGGAATCTGACATGCCATCTGAACAAAGACACCGAGGGTCGTACCGGCCGCAATCAAGATGATGCCGGCACGTTCGCCAAACTGTGCGGACACGGGCACAAAACCCATAAAGCTCGCAATGACGATCACATTGTTGAGGACCGGGGCAAACGTCGACCAGAAGTAGTCGCGGTGTGCGTTGAGAACGCCCGAGAACACCGAGCCCAAACCATAAAACAGAATCTGGATGGCAAAGAAACGGAACATGAACGCAGCGGTATCCATGCTGCCGCCGTCACCCGAAAGGAACGATTGCGTCCAGATAAAGCCCGGGGCGAACACGGTCCCCAGCAACGAAATGCCACCCAGCACTAAAAGCAGAATGCCGAGCAGGTTGCCCACGTACTCGTTCGAGGCCTCGCGACCCTGCTCACGCCTCACGCCCATGTACACGGGCAAAAACGCCGTCACGAGCATGCCGCCCATCACGAGTTCGTAGAGCATATTGGGCAGGTTGTTGGCGACCTGATAGGAGGACGAGAGTAGCGACATACCAATAGCGGCCGCCATTGCCCACGTTCGGATAAAACCGGTAACGCGAGACACGATGGTCAGGATGGTCATAAGCCCAGCGGAACGACCAACCGTGGAGTAGTCCGACGAGCCCATGTCGTCAGTGTCATCTCGCGACGAAGAAGCTTCGGATGAGGGCGTCTGAGGCGCAGATTCTTTTGCAAAATGAGCTCCGCACTTCAATTCTTCCTGCGGCATCGCTCAGTCCTCTCTCGTAATCGCGGCAACCGTCGCCCCGCAAAATGCAATTAAATCATCGGGTGCAAGCTCGAGCTGATAACCACGCTTGCCTCCCGAAATAAAAATGGTATCCCAAAGGACGCATGTCTCATCAATGAGCGTCCGGTAGCGTTTTTTCATACCGACCGGGCTGCAGCCGCCGCGAACGTAGCCAGTCGCCGCAAGCAAATCCTTCACATGCATCATGGCCAAGGACTTCTCCCCCGCGGCACGCGCGGCGGACTTTAGATCGAGCTCGTCGGCAACAGGGATGCAGCACACGACATAGTCGTTGGACGGCGTCACGCAGACCAAAGTCTTAAATCCTTGACCGGGCTCCTCGCCAAGCTGCTCCGAAATCGCGACCCCCAGGCCCACCGACTCATCACCATCGTCTTCGTACGTATGTAGAACATAGGAAATGCCGGCGCTTTCCAGCTCGCGCATCGCATTGGTTTTTGGCGTCTTTACAGCCTTTGCCATGACATATCCTTTCCCTCGCATTCGGACGCAAGGATTAAGTATATGTCCAATTCGGCTGCATACGTCACTTCGGCACAGCAAGCGCCATCGAATCACAAGGAGTCGATGGCGCCCATAAACTGAATCGCCTATTTATTGAGCATCAAGTTGAGCCTGACGCTCCCGGTCACGCCTGAGCAACGGCGCCAAAAACTTGCCCGTATAACTCTGCGGACAGTCCGCAACCTGCTCCGGTGTGCCCGAAACCACGACGGTTCCGCCGCCGTTACCGCCCTCGGGACCCATATCGATCAGGCGGTCGGCAACCTTGATGACATCAAGGTTGTGCTCAATCACCAGCACCGTGTTGCCCGCATCGACCAAGCGCTGCAGCACATCGAGCAGCTGGCGGACGTCCTCAAAATGAAGGCCGGTCGTCGGTTCGTCCAAAATATAGAACGTCTTGCCCGTCTGGCGTCGATGAAGCTCCTTGGCGAGTTTCACACGCTGCGCCTCGCCGCCCGAGAGCGTCGTGGCGGGCTGGCCCAGGCTCACGTAGCCCAAGCCTACATCGTACAGCGTCTGGAGCTTTCGCTTGATCTGCGGGATATTCCCAAAGAAAGCCAGTGCCTCGGTGACGCTCATGTCGAGCACGTCCGAGATGGTCTTGCCACGGTAGGTGACCTCGAGTGTCTCGCGGTTGTAGCGTTTACCGCCGCAGGCTTCGCAGGGAACGTAGATATCGGGAAGGAAGTGCATCTCGATCTTGATCTGTCCGTCGCCCTTGCACGCCTCACAGCGCCCGCCACTCACATTAAAGGAGAAACGACCCGGCGAGTAGCCGCGCGCCTTCGACTCCGGCGTACTCGCAAACAGCGCGCGAAGATCATCCCACAGGCCGATATAGGTAGCAGGGTTGGAACGCGGCGTGCGGCCAATCGGCGACTGGTCGATATCGATAACCTTATCGATACACTCGATGCCCTCGATTTTCTTATACGGACCCACAGGGCGCGTCGAACGGTGAATGACATTCGTAAGGGCAGGCGCAATGGTGTCGGTAACCAGGGAGCTCTTGCCCGATCCCGACACGCCGGTAACAACCGTAAGCGTACCAAACTCGATCTTGGCGGTAACGTTTTTGAGGTTGTTGGCTCGAGCGCCCGTAATTTTAAGGCAGCCGCGACCGGGCTTGCGCCGTTCATCAGGCACCCGAATCATTCGTTTACCGGTCAGGTAAGCGCCCGTCATCGACTCAGGACACGCCATGATATCGGCAGGCGTTCCCGCCGCGACTACGTGCCCGCCGTTGACGCCGGCTCCGGGCCCCATGTCGATCACGTAGTCGGCGGCACGGATTGTATCCTCGTCGTGTTCGACAACGATAACGGTATTGCCGATATCGCGCAGGCGCTCGAGCGTCTTAATCAGGCGCTCGTTGTCACGCTGATGAAGACCGATCGAGGGCTCGTCCAGAATATAGAGCACGCCCATGAGACCCGCGCCAATCTGCGTTGCCAGTCGAATACGCTGTGCCTCGCCACCGGAAAGCGTCGCCGAGGCACGATCGAGTGTCAGATAGTCGAGTCCAACATCGACCAGAAAACGCAAGCGCTCCAGGATTTCCTTGACGATACGGCCGCCGATAAACTGTTGGCGCTCGGTGAGTTCCAGGCCCTCAAAAAACTCGAGCGACTCACGGCACGACAGGCAACAAACCTCGTAAATGGACTTGCCGCCCACGGTGACGGCGAGCATCTCAGGGCGCAAACGAGCGCCGTGGCAGCTCGAGCACGGCTCCTCGCGAATGTACTTCTCCAGGCGCGCCTTGGTGTTCTCGTTCGTCGTCTCGGTATAGCGTTCGTACAGGATGTTGCGAACGCCCGAAAACTTGGTATCCCACTGGCTGCGACGTCCGTCGAGCTTTTGGTAGTCGACCGAGATCTTCGTATCGCCCAGGCCATCCAAAAATGCACGACGCACGCGAGGGGGCAAGTCCTCCCACGGCGTATCGGCGCTCACCTTAAAGTGTTTGCAGACCGCAGCAAAAATCTGCGGATAGTAGTTCGAATTGCCAAACAGGCTACCAAAGACTCCGTCGGCAATGGACTTCGAGGGATCCTCAATCAGCGCCTCGGCATCAACGGTTTTCTTAAAGCCCAGGCCGTCGCACTCAGGACATGCGCCATAGGGCGCGTTGAACGAGAAATCACGCGGCTGCAGGTCATCGATGGAGTGTCCATGCTCCGGGCACGCTAACGCCAGCGAATACTCCAGCAACTCGCCTTCGGTCCCCTCGGGAGCGTCGCGGTCGGGCAGCAAGTATACGTTCACATTGCCGTGCGCCAGCGCAGTCGCTTGTTCAACGGACTCGGCAATACGGCCCAGCGAGTTCTCGCGAATCACGATGCGGTCGACTACGACCTCGATATCGTGCTTGAACTTTTTGTCCAGATCGATCGGGTCGTCGAGCGAGCGCACTTCGCCGTCAACGCGCACGCGGCTAAAGCCCTCGGCGCGAAGGTCCTCAAACAGTTTGGTGTACTCGCCTTTTCGCCCGCGCACCACCGGTGCCAGCACAAACGCGCGGCGGCCCTCCCCCGCCGCCAAGACCTTGTCGGCAACCTGGTCGGTCGTCTGGCGCTCAATGACGCGGCCGCATTCGGGACAGTGCGGGGTGCCCACACGAGCGAACAGCAGGCGCAGATAGTCATAAATCTCGGTTACGGTGCCAACCGTCGAGCGAGGGTTTTTAGACGTCGTCTTTTGGTCGATCGACACCGCCGGCGAAAGGCCGTCGATTGAATCCAAGTCGGGTTTGTCCATCTGGCCCAAGAACTGGCGCGCATAGCTCGAAAGGCTCTCGACGTATCGACGCTGGCCCTCGGCATAGATAGTGTCAAATGCCAGCGAGCTCTTGCCCGAGCCAGAAAGACCGGTAATGACCACGAGTTGGTCACGCGGAATGGAAACATCGATATCACGGAGGTTGTGCTCACGAGCGCCGCGAATAACGATAGAAGAATCAGACATGGAAGCTCCTTGCCTCCTATTGCATCGAATCATACTGCCGATGAGTTTAGCGCACTCGACGCGCACAGATGTTCGTAATACAAGATTCGCAGACCTTTAGCTTTGCGTATCGGGTGCTTTGTTTCTCGAAATGCCGTGGAAAGGTTACGGTAATCTAATACTGAACTTAATTTGCCGTAACAGAGGAACGTCCATGACCGAAGATATCCCCCTTGAAATCACTTCGAGCGACATGGCCAATCTGCCCATATTCATCGCCGTCCTTATCGTGGCCATCGTCGTGGTGCGCGTATATTTTTCAATCAAACACAATGAAAAGCCGCCCATTGCCCGCGTCTTTTGGTGCGCGACGCTCCTCATCCCGCTCGGCATGGTAGCTGCATGGATTACGAATCAATTGCTCGTAAATGAGGACAATTCCCTATGGGTCCTTTCTTATTCGGCGCTCGGTGCTACCGCCGTCATACTTCTTGTCGAGCCCTTGGTTTCGGGACTTATCGACCAAACCGATCTTGCGACGGGAACGGTTGCCTGTATTTGCCGTGACATCCTTGTCATCGCCGCTGTTTCAGCGCTCTCGTTCGTTTCACTCGAAATTGCCTGTAACGAAACGTTCTATCGCATTCCCGCCAACTCATTCGGGTTTTCCGTCGGGCTGCTCGCGACGGTTCTGCTCTCCCTTTATTTGCTGGGACAGCGTCATGGAGGCGTCATGGCCCTCGTGCCCGTCGCCTGTTGCATCCTTGGCATTGCCGAGCACTTCGTCATAACGTTTAAAGGCGAGGCCATCCTGCCAAGCGATATCTTGGCCCTTGGCACCGCAATGGAAGTGAGCGAGGGATACGAGTTTACCTTTACCGCCGGAATCGTAACCTCTCTCGCCCTGCTGGAGATTTCCCTGGGGCTTCTTTCGCTTATCCGACCGAGAAAGCTCCGTACGCCCACCCATGTCTTCCCCGCAATCGCCGCTAACCTCTGCGCTTTTCTGCTAGTGACCGTTGTGGGGCTCTCGGGCTTTTCCAGCATCGACTTGGAGCAGGCGCTGAATTTTGGATTTGACCGTTGGCAGCCCATCACCACGTATGCGT
The DNA here is from genome assembly GCA_900555515.1 of uncultured Collinsella sp. Classification (GTDB taxonomy): domain Bacteria; phylum Actinomycetota; class Coriobacteriia; order Coriobacteriales; family Coriobacteriaceae; genus Collinsella. The sequence goes on along the minus strand of USLO01000016.1, from coordinate 9,601 downwards.
CTCAGGGTTTTATCACTTCGTTCACCGAAATGGTCAACGAGTTGCCCATTGAGAAGCCCGAAGACTATACGCCCGATGAGGCGCAGAGCATCGAGCAGGAGCTCTCCGCCACCTACGACAGCACGTATGGCTCGAGCGAGCAGCGCGCGGCGGCCGTTGCCCAGTTCAATGAAATCAAGCCGACGATTGTTGCCGTCATGAACGAGAGTTTTAGCGACCTTTCGTGCTTTGAGCAGCTCCAGGCGGCCGGGTACACCGGCCCCGCATTCTACAACTCGCTTCCCGACACACTTGTTCGCGGCACCATGCTCGCTTCGGTCGCCGGTGGCGGAACGGCGAACTCCGAATTCGAATTTTTGACCGGAGCGACAACGGCCTTTGTCGGATTAGGCAAAATCCCCTATCAGCTATATCAGATGAATGGCGTCAACAGCCTGGCAAAGGACCTTAAGGAGCTTGGGTATACCGCTACCGCTATGCACCCGCAAAACCCCGTCAACTACCATCGAGATAAAATCTATCAGCAGCTGGGCTTTGGAGACTTTCTTTCAATCGGCGATTTCGAAGGTGCGCCCTGTTACCATGCCGGCGTATGCGACTACGCCACCTACGACAAGATACTCGACCTGCTTAGAACCGACGAAGCCCCGCAGTTCATCTTTGACGTCACGATGCAAAATCACGGCGGCTACGACTATGGCACCGTTCCCGCCGAGGAGCTGACAAACTATTGGGTCGAGGGAGCCAGCGAGGGCGCCAATAGCGCGCTCAACACCTATCTCACCTGCATCAACGCATCCGACCGGGACCTCGAGTACTTTATCAACGAGCTCCGCAATATCGGCAGACCGGTTGTTCTTGTCTTTTTTGGCGACCATCAGCCGAGCGCCGCAACGACTCTCAACGACGAGCTGTACCTTCAGGAAGATACGGCAAGCCACGCTTTCCGTATCTATCAGTCGACATATTTTGTCTGGGCTAACTATGAAATCGCCGGCAATACCGAGCTCAACGTCTACGACACCGTCGGGGCAAACGAGGTTGCAGCCATTACCCTTAATAAGATCGGCGCCCCGCTCACCGACTATCAAAAGGCTCTGCTTGCAACAAGGTCAGATGTGCCCACCATCAATGTCGCCGGCTACCTTGGTGCCGACGGGCTGCGCTACGACTTGGAATCTGAAGACAGCCCATACGCCTCGACGATCGACAAGCTGCAGCGCATGCAATACCTCGAGTTCGCCAGCAAAGTTCAGTAATCCCGCCCATTCGCTTGGACCCATCGTATTGCAAGCACGCTCGGCCCAAATGCATCGTAAATGAATCCCGCTCGCAAACGAGGGTACAATGACGCTCGTGTCACATCACGGGGCCCCGGCCCCAACATATACAAAGGAGTCATACATGGGTTGCGAGCACGCACAGGCCGCCGGCGGACAAACGTCGCCGTCGCAATTTGAGGAGAATACGCTGTCCGAGGTCAAACGCGTCATCGCCGTGCTTTCCGGCAAGGGCGGTGTCGGCAAGTCGTTTGTCACCGGTGCCATCGCCACCGAGCTTGCCCGTCACGGCCACAAGGTCGGCGTCCTCGATGCCGACATCACCGGTCCCTCTATCCCCAAGATGTTCGGTATGAGCGGACGCCACGTCCATGCCCTTGGCAACCTCATGCTGCCTGAAATCTCCGAGCACGGCGTCAAGGTCATGAGCTCCAACCTTCTGCTCCAAAACGAGACCGACCCCGTCCTTTGGCGCGGTCCGGTCATCGCAGGCGCCATTAGGCAGTTCTGGAGCGAGACCTCATGGGGCCCCATCGACTACCTGCTGGTCGACATGCCTCCGGGAACAGGCGACGTCGCTCTCACCGTCTTCCAGTCACTGCCCGTCGACGGCATCGTCATCGTCACGAGCCCGCAGGATCTGGTCTCGATGATCGTCGCCAAGGCGGTCAACATGGCCGAGAAGATGAACGTCCCCATTCTGGGCATCGTCGAGAACATGAGCTATATTGAGTGCCCCGACTGCGGCAAGAAGATCGAGGTCTTTGGCAAGAGCAAGCTCCCCGAGGTCGCAGAGCGCTATAACCTCGACATCTTGGGCACGCTTCCCATTAATCCGGCACTCGCCGAGGCCTGCGATAAGGGCGAGGTTGAGACCGCGCTGCCCGATGGCATGTTGCCCAAAGCAGTCTCTGCCGTCGAGGCTATTACCCCGCACGAGACCGACGAGGCCTAAGTGAACACGAGCGCCTTCTATGACGTCCTGGTAATCGGCGGCGGGGCTTCAGGCCTCGCCGCCGCCATTACGGCCGCACGTGCTGGCAAAAGCGTCTGCATCGTTGAGCGCGATGTCGCCTGCGGCCTTAAGCTCCTTGCGACCGGTAACGGCCGCTGCAACCTCTCCAACGAATCGATTGATCCTCAGCGGTATAACCACCCCGCATTCGTCGAATCTGTCATGGGCCCCCAACCCGAACAAAAGCTTATGGGTTTCTTCTCCTCGCTGGGCATCATGACAACCTCCGAGGAAGGCCGACTGTACCCGCGCTCCCTTCGCGCCGAATCGGTGCGCGACGCGCTTCTCAACGTTTGCGACCGCCTAGGTATCACCTTAATCTGCGGAGCCAACGTTGCCTCGGCGCACAAAGCTTCCGAAGGCTGGACACTCCAAATAGACCGTCCAGCGCGGGCACTCAAGGCAAAAAAGCACGACGACCGAAAATCGGAGCTCCGCTCGCTTCGGAAAGCGCTCGCCGATGTCCCTCGCAAGAACGAGGCCCTGCAGGCACATGCCGTAATTATCGCCACGGGTGGTAACCCCACTGGTATCGCCGATACGTTTCGCCTCCCCCTCACTTCGCTGCGCCCCATCCTCTGCCCCGTATCGGCAACGGTCGTCGGCGATCGGGCGGCACTCAAGACGTTGGATGGCCTGCGCGTCCGCGCCCGCTTGACGCTCGCCCGCAATCATAATGAGCTCTGGCACGAAGACGGTGAAGTCCTGTTTCGAACCTTCGGTATCTCGGGCGTCGCTGTCTTCAACCTCTCCCGTCGTATCCAGCACGGCGATACGATCCTGCTCGACGTTTTCCCCGACCTCTCCAAAGACGAGCTGCTCGATATGCTCAACCGGCGCGTTGAGCTGCTCGGCGGCTTTTCGCCCCGCGATCCCCGTTGGCTCGACGGCATGCTCGCCCCGCAACTCTCCCGCGTCGTCTGCACAGCGTTCGAGCAGTGCCATCCAGGCTCCAACGATGTCATCCACCTGGTCTCGATCCTCAAGCACTTTAAGTTGCTCGTCGAGGGAACAGCCGAGGAGCGCTCGGCGCAGGTCACGCGTGGTGGCGTATCTGTCGAGAGCATCTCAACACCCAGTCTACGCGCGAGCAGCGCTGTCGACGCCCCGCTTTACGTCTGCGGCGAAGCGCTCGACATCGACGCCGATTGTGGAGGCTTTAACCTTGCGTGGGCCTGGCTCTCGGGCATTCGCGCTGCAAGCAGCCTGTAGCCGCGCAGTCTATAATCAAAAACGCATTCGGGCCGTCTGGGATACCGAACGGCCTCTTTCTTGCCTCTAAGGAGACCTCGATGATCGAAATCACCCAAGTCAACGCTTCGCTCGATGAAGCCGGCGATGAAAATGCCTGCCTCATTGTTGGCAAGCGAGTCGCCAAGCGCGTCCTACGTTGCAAGGACTCCGAGATCAAGTCCATCGAGCTCCACCGCAAGTCAATCGACGCTCGCAAAAAACGAGACGTCCATTTTATCCTGAGCTTTCGTGTTGAGCTGACCAGTCCCCACCTCGAGCGAGAAGCGGTCGACAGCGTTTCCGAACGTGACCGCTCGCGCGTACGCGCGATAGAAGACGATGGGTCTTCATTCCCCTCCCCCGTCTCCGACGCATCCAAAGAGCGCCCCGTCGTTGTCGGCGCCGGATGCGCTGGCCTTTTCGCTGCGCTCACCCTTGCCGAAGCGGGTCTTAAGCCCTTGCTCATCGAGCGCGGCGACCCAGCATTTCGCCGCTCGCATGCGATCGATCTCTTTCTAAAGGAGCGCATCCTCGACCCCGAGAGCAATATCCAGTTTGGCCTGGGCGGCGCGGGGACCTTCTCGGACGGCAAGCTCAATACGGGAACCAAAAATCCCGCCCATCGCCTTATCCTCGAAACCTTCGTCGAGGCGGGCGCGCCCCGCGATATTCTGTGGGATGCCAAGCCGCACATTGGCTCCGACATCCTTCCCACGGTTGTCACCGCTATATCCCAGCGCATCGAGCAGCTCGGAGGTGTCGTCCGTTATCGAACAAAGCTCGTCGACATTCGCATCGACGCGTCTGGCGCTATCACCGGTATCGATGTCCAATCGTCCCAAGACGCCGCTTACGAGCCAATTGAGACAAAGCACCTCATCCTCGCCTGCGGGCATTCTGCTCGCGATATTTTTGAGCTCCTTAAGGACCACAACGTGGCCCTCGCACAAAAGACCTTTGCCATGGGCGTTCGCATCGAGCATCCGCAGCGCGACATCGACCGAGCCCAATATGGAGCCTCGGCGGGACATCCTGCCCTCGGAGCAGCCCCCTACAAGCTCGTCGCCCATCTTCCCAACGGCCGCAGCGTGTTCTCGTTTTGCATGTGCCCCGGCGGGCAGGTTGTCGCCGCCTCTTCCGAGCAGGGCCACCTGTGCGTCAACGGCGCCAGCCTCAATGCCCGCGACGGACGCAACGCAAACGCCGCCCTGCTCGTTAACGTCACGCCTGAGGACCTTCCCAACGATGACCCGCTCGCCGGCATCGAGCTCCAGCGTGCCTGCGAGGCGGCCGCCTATCGCCTGGGTGGTTCCAACTGGAACGCACCGGCACAACTCGTCGGAGATTTCCTCGCAGGACGCGCCAGCAAGGCGCCCGGAAAGGTAAAGCCCACCTATCCGCTCGGTGTGACCTGGACGGCAATTGACGAAGCCCTGCCGCAGCATATCATCGAGTCGCTCCGCCTGGGACTTCCCCTACTCGGAAGAAAGCTACGAGGCTATGACCGCCCCGATGCCGTTCTTACCGGCGTGGAGACTCGTTCGAGCTCACCGGTTACTGTCACCCGAGACCGAACGTGCCATGCCGTGTCGACCCCGGGACTCTACCCTTGCGGTGAGGGAGCTGGATATGCCGGCGGCATCATGAGCGCGGCCACCGACGGCATTCGTTGTGCCGAAGCCCTGATCGCAGACCTCTAGCGCACGAATTCCAGCACGCAAAAGACACAGGCCCCGAGCTCCACAGGGAACTCGGGGCCTGTTCGCTATTTCTTAAACCGTGCACCCTGGCGTTTTCTGCCCGATGCGAACGTGGAACCCTTGCGGGCCTGCGAACGTAAGCGCTCGATCGTCTCGTCCTCAGACGCACCCTCGAGCATCGCCCGAATCTGAACGACGGCATCGCGCAGGCGCGCCGCCTCCTCAAAGTCCATAGCGGCAGAAGCGTTACGCATATCCTCTTCCATGGTTTCGACGATCCGCACAAGCTCGTCATGCGGCAGTTCTTCCAACTGCTCCGCAAGTGTCTGCTCGGGCGCCACCGTTTCCGGCACACCGCCCTCGCCCGACTCATCGGGCGTATAGAATGCGCCATGGCCAAGAGAGTCGCCCTTCGAGCGCCCCTTGGAACCCACGGTTTTTTCGGCCTCGGCAATAAAACTTGAGATGTCGTTGATGGCCTTGCGCACTGTCTTGGGCACAATGCCATGCTCTTCGTTATATGCCATCTGAATCTCGCGACGGCGCTGCGTCTCCTCGATGGCCTCTTTCATCGAATCGGTCACAACGTCCGCATACATGATGACTTCGCCATCGGCGTTACGGGCCGCACGGCCAATCGTCTGAATCAGCGAACGGCGGTTGCGCAAGAAGCCTTCCTTATCGGCATCGAGAATTGCCACCAGTGAGACCTCGGGGAGATCCAAGCCCTCGCGAAGCAGGTTGATGCCAACGAGGACATCGATCTTGCCCTCGCGCAGCGTTCGCAAGATCTCGACACGGTCCATTGTCGCCGTATCAGAGTGCATGTAATTGACCTTAATGCCCGCATCAAGCAGATGGTCGGTCAGGTCCTCGGCCATGCGCTTGGTCAACGTGGTCACCAGCACGCGCTCCTTGCGGGCAACGCGCTCGCGAATCTCGTCCTCAAGATCGTCAATCTGCCCACGAACCGGACGCACATCGATCTTGGGATCGAGCAGACCGGTCGGACGAATAATCTGCTCAACGTCGTTCTGGCTAACCCGCAGCTCATAGTCACCCGGTGTTGCCGAAACGTAGATGAACTGGGGAATCCTCGCCTCAAACTCATCGAAACGAAGCGGGCGGTTATCGAGCGCCGAGGGCAGGCGAAAACCGTGTTCCACCAGCGTCACCTTACGCGAGCGGTCACCTTCGTGCATACCGCGAATCTGCGGCACCGTCACATGGCTCTCATCGATGATGCAGAGCATATCCTTGGGAAAGTAATCGATTAGGGTAAACGGCGGCTCACCCGGCTTGCGACCGTCCAGATGACGCGAGTAGTTCTCGATGCCGTTGCAAAAGCCCATCGTCTCGAGCATCTCAAGATCATAATCGGTGCGCTGCTGCAGACGTTGCGCCTCGAGCAACTTGTCGGTCGCCTTGAGCTCCGCGACGCGCTTCTCGCACTCTTCGCTGATCGATTTCAGAGCCGCCTTGACCTTCGGCTTCTCGGTCACGTAGTGCGATGCCGGCCATACGGGGATGGCCTCGTACTCACGCAGCATTTCACCGGTGACCTCATCGATCTCGGCAATCAGCTCGACCTCGTCGCCAAAGAACTCAAACCGCAACGGATGCTCGGCATAAGGCGGATACACGTCGACAACATCGCCGCGCACGCGGAACGTGCCACGTGCCAGGTCATAGTCATTGCGATCATATTGAATGTCGATAAGTGCATGGATAAAGTCATCGCGCTCGAGCGGCACCTTCTTGTCGACGTTTGGAGCCAGACCCGCATAGTCCTCAGGAGAGCCAATGCCATAGATACACGAGACCGATGCGACAACGATCACATCGCGTCGAGAGAGCAGTGACGCGGTCGCCTGATGGCGCAGCATCTCGACCTCTTCGTTAATCGAGGAGTCTTTCTCGATATATGTATCGCTTTGCGGCACATACGCCTCGGGCTGATAGTAGTCGTAGTACGAGACGAAGTAGACCACAGCGTTGTTGGGAAAGAACTCTTTGAGCTCGCTCGCAAGCTGAGCGGCGAGCGTTTTATTCGGAGCCATAACCAGCGTCGGCTTTCCCAGGGCCTCAATAGTCTTTGCCATCGTGAAGGTCTTGCCCGAACCAGTCACGCCCAGCAAAACCTGATAGCGGTCTCCGTCCCTCACGCCCTGCACAAGCGACTCAATGGCCTTAGGCTGGGAACCGGCAGGCTCATAGGGAGACACGACCTTAAACGGCACGTCAGAGCCTTCAACGCCAAAGCGCTTAAGTTCACCACCAACGCGTTCTACTTCAAATTCCGCCATGGATACTCCTAACTCATATATCTGCAGTATACGCAGGCGGCAGGTATAGTCCTATACGAACCGATCGGGATAGAGGGTCTTGTAGCGAACCCAGGCATTATTGACACGAATCAGATACGCCTGCGTCTCGGGAAAGGTGATTGCATTATGAAGCGACGTACTCTGCTGCGCCCATCCGTCGACATTGCCCATGCCGGCGTTATAGGCGGCAATGGCACTGTCAGTCGACCCGTTAAAATACGCTAGAAGATACGAGAGATACGCACAGCCAAACTCGATATTCGTAGCCGGATCGTTAAGGTTGTCGACCGAATACTCGCCACCGTCGACAAGGCCCTTGGCGATCATATCCTGGGCAGTCTCGGGCATCAGCTGCATCAATCCCTGAGCACCCTGATTCGACTCGGCCCCGGAATCCCAATTCGATTCCGACTTAATGACAGCGCACACCAGATACGGATCCAAATTATGCGAAATACTGGATTGCTTTACATACGTCTCGTAGTCAATCGGATACAACGGCTTAAAGAAAGCGGCGGGAGCACACGAGTAAACGAATGAGATAAGGCCGAAGGCAAAAACGGCAGCCAGCGGTATAAGGCGATACCACGTAAGGAAACGTGTCTTAGGCATCGGCCTCCTCCTTATCCACTACATCCCCGAACCCATGGCGCGAAAGCCATGCGTCCAGTTGTTCAAAGAGCGAGTTATCGTCTGCCGCATTGTCAATCACAGTTGTAGCGAGATTGCACAGCGCAGACTCTTCGGGCTGGCAAGCAGAACGGGCATCGAAATCAGATGGCTCCATGCCACGTTGAATAGCGCGCTCGCGACGAACTGACAAAGGGGCGCTGATGACCAAAATTTCATCAGCCAAGCCAAATGCATCCTCAAAACCAGTCGGAGCAGAAACCTCGACCACCGCAAAAGGATAACGGGGAGATGAAACAGTACAACAAACCGGATCGAGAATACTAAGCGAAAGCTGTTCAATCAGAATGGGATGCACGATGTCATTGAGCCGTGCGACCGAATCAGGAGAAGCGAAAGCTCGAGAAGCGAGGATGCCGCGGCGAATGCCGCCTTCCTCATCCAAAATGTCCCAACCGAATTCATCCGCGAGTGTATTGACGATATCAGAGCCCGGCACATACAGCGATTTTGCAAGCTCATCCAGATCGATAAGCATAGCGCCACGAGATTCGAAATAGCGGCAGGCAGTCGACTTACCTGAAGCAATATTGCCCAAGACAAATACGGTAAACATCAAGCCCTCCCTAACGCCAATGCGAGTAATTATCGCTCAAATACACTAGATGGACTCAAAATACAGCCAAACAGTAAGAGCACATACGGGGGAGTTAGGTCCCAAAGTACAACGTGTATACAACGCAAAAAAGGGGGAGGCCGCGAGGCCTCCCCCTTCTCAGTTCAAGCGTACGGCTCGGTGCCGTCCACCGGTCAGCGGCGCCCTGGCCTCCCACGGGCTGACCCCGCAGTACTCTCGGCGCGATGGGGCTTAGCTTCCGGGTTCGGAACGGGACCGGGCGTGCCCCCCATGCTCTGGCCGCTGACCGGTGGGCGGCGCCCACCGTTACGGTGTCCTGGGTCTCACTTTACACGTGCCCTGGGGGCCGCATGGCGCATAGGGGAGGTGACTCGGGGGCATCCTCGTGCCCGGACCGCGCATGAGCGCTGGGTCCCGCGGGCCGCGAGGTGCGGTTCCGGAAGAGCTCGGGCGATTAGTGCGGCTCGGCTGAGGACGTCGCCGTCCTTGCACCTGCCGTCTATCGACCAGGTAGTCTACCTGGGCCCTTACCGGAAGGAGAACTAATCCCTGGAACGGCTTCCCGCTTAGATGCCTTCAGCGGTTATCCGCGCCGCACGCGGCTACCCGGCCGTGCCGTTGGTCGACAACCGGTTCACCGGAGGTGCGTCCACCCCGGTCCTCTCGTACTGGGGGCAGCCTCCATCGATTCTCCTGCGCCCACGGAGGATAGGGACCGAACTGTCTCACGACGTTCTGAACCCAGCTCGCGTACCGCTTTAAACGGCGAACAGCCGTAC
>USLO01000015.1 GCA_900555515.1 uncultured Collinsella sp. | reverse complement strand
TGGATATATCAAATAATCAAAAGAACGAGAAACATTACAGAGAATAATTCCTAAACAAAAAGCGTTAGTCTTTGTAGTAAGTGAGTCGACGCGGGTGGCTTACGAGCCGTTCACAAAACCGCAGGCCACAGGTCTTTGTCAACGATAAGCAAAGTGAATAGTCTCAGGTGGCTTGCCCATGAGTTGGCGTAAGCCTGTTTAGCAAAAGGCTAATCGGACACGACAGGCCGCCCGCATGGCGACGGCGTTTCCCGTGCGGGCACAAACAGCCCTGCGTGCCCTGTCGCGCGATATCCCAATGCGACGTTCAGAACCCTACCCGCCAAGCAGCCACCTCGCGAAATTCAGCACGAGCACGCCCTCCCGGGTATGGGGCTCATGCCTCGTGCGAGTGATGAGAATCTTCGGGAATGCATCCCCGATGGATAGAATCGGCGCAATCTCCCTCTCGAGCGTCGAATCGGCGCCGATATCGTCGCTCACATACACTTTCCTTCCCGGTTTCGAAACTTGGAAGGCAGTATGCGCAAGGATGCGTCGAGGTGCGATCCCAGTCGTACCATGCCAGCAGAGATGTCGAGGCACATTCGTTCATGCTGCAATGCGGGCATCGGAGATGAAAAACAGCCCGTCGGGTAGTCATGGGCGTGCGGGAGCCCGCATCAGTAACCTGCCTCCTCGGTTGTCCCTTCTTTGCATGGTCGTCTACATAAAGGAGGAACCAGCCATGCAGATCAGCATGCTTGCCCTTCTTGGGTCACGGACCGGGGAGGCGAGGGCCTCCGTCGGGACCGCCCCGAGCAACCGGCATATCCAAGGAATGACAAGGCTCGATCGCTGTGCTGGTCAGGATGCCGAAGCGGGCCGTCCGCCAATCGGAATGCGGGTCAGGATGCTGCAACGTGATTCCAGCTGCAGGATACGGCTCCTTTGCGGTTGCCGCAAAACCTGCTGGCAACATTCTTACTATCCGAATGATGTACGCATCCCTTGGGATCGTTTCGCCTGACCAGGGCCATCTTCAGCGCCTCATCGGCCAGCTCGGCAGGCGCCTCTTCCACGCGTAATAGCCCTGGCGGGTCACCTATGCAACCAAAGATACAAAAGGAATCGAATGGCCAGAGAGGATTGCCCTTACCGATGCTCGATTCTTGACAGGCAAACTCAAGCCTCGTTAATATTACATGGTTTGCCAGACCGAATTAACAAAGGAGGGGTGTCGTGGTTGGTCTTTTCCGCACGTGGATGAGCGCCTAGAAAGCGGCGCTGTTGTGGCGTCGCGCTGTTTTTCTGCACGCCATTTCACGATTGGACATAACCATGATATTTGAAACCTCTCGGGGCAGGTCTGTTCTGCTGTGCCATTCATGGCAATTCAAGCTTTGTTTCGTATGGGGCGGGGAGCTCGTTTCGACATTGACGAGTTCGATTCTCCAAATGGGTCTTATTTGGCATCTCGCCCTCACGACAGGGTCGTCTTCTCTCCTCTCCTTAGCATCGCTGGCAGGCTTTCTGCCGATTGCTTTGTTCGGAATCCTTGCGGGCGCCGTTGTCGACAGACTGCCTTTGAAACGTGTCCTCATCGGCGCCGACCTCTTCATTGCCGCGGTGGGTGCCGCCTTGGCGATTGCCTCGTTGGCCGGCAGCTTACCTGCATGGCTAATTCTCATCGCCCTGTTTCTCCGTGCAGTTGGTACTTCGTTCTACACGCCAGCCTCCCAATCTCTCACGCCCCATCTCGCCCCGCCAGAGCATCTCGTTCGCCTATCGGGGGTGACTCAGGCGATTCAGTCCGGCGGATACATTCTTGGCGCCGCGCTTGCAGCAGTGATTTATCCCGTGGCGGGCATTACCGCTATGATTGTCCTCGACGTGCTGGGAGCGCTTTTCGCTTCTTTAGCCGTCCTCGCCACACAGATAGACGCAGGGGGCCTCGATGAAGCCGACCGCAGCTTGTCCTTTTCCAATAAGGTTCGAGAGCTCTTCTCTGAGATTTCGGACGGCTACAAGCTGATTAGGGAGTACAGGGGGCTGTTCGCCCTTCTTTGGTGCGGGTTCGTCTTCGCTTTCGCGTTCTCTCCGCTCGCGGCATTGTTCCCAATAATGACCTTGGGGCATTTTGGCGGTAGCACGGGGGATGCCGCTTTGGTGGAAATCCTTTTTTCTGCAGGCATGCTGGCTGGGTCCGGCATTTTGGCGGCCACGGGAGGGTTCCGCAATAGGTCGTTCACCATGGTCGCCGCGATTGCCGGCTTCGGCATTGCCGCAATCGTATCCGGATCGCTCGGCTCGTCATTGTTCGCTGCTTTCCTGCCGGTGAGCTTTCTTATGGGCGCATGCTCCCCGTTGTACGCGGGAACCCAGACTGCCCTTATGCAGGAGCAGATACCTCCTGAGTACCTAGGCCGCGTTTTCGGCCTCTACGGAACCATCATGGCGTGGGCCATGCCCATGGGCCTCGCAGCCCCCTCCGTTTTTGCGGATCTGCTTGGAGCTCCGTTATGGTTCGTCGGCTCTGGAGCGACCATGGTACTGCTTGCGATGGCTATGCTGCTTGCTCCGAGCGTCCGAAACGCGGGGAAAAGAGATACCGGGCAGATTCAATAGCCCAAGTATTCGAAAAAAAGAGGCAGCAGCCATCGGTTCAAGCGTCAGCCTTCAAGCCCTTGCGACGACGAGGTATTGCACCGACATTCCGCATCGCGCTCCTTATTCGTCGCCAACTATCATTTTCGGATTTGCCGGCTTGCGCAAGGTCAAAACGCTCGCGCCGGCAATTGGGCAAAGGCGAAAAATCGACGTGAGCAATCTTTTTTGGCATGGCTGCGCTTCCAGTAAAACGCTAATACACAAAAGGCGGTTCAACCTATGGAACTCATAGTCAAAGCTAAAGACATCTTTTTGGAATATGCCGGCCGCGATATCCTAGATATCGAAGAGTTGGAAATCTACTCCTACGATCGCATCGGCTTGGTGGGAGACAATGGCGCAGGCAAAACCAGCCTGCTTAAAATTCTGAGCGGCAATCTTACCATTGCGGACGCCGACGTCAGGCGCTTCGGCAGCATTGCCCTCATCGGCCAACTCGATGAACTCGACCTTGATGCGGCTCAGGACAGTGGTGAGATGCTCTCCCGTCTCAACGTCGCCGGAGTGGCGCAGGAGACGATGAGCGGCGGGGAGGAAACACGCGCCAAGATTGCCTCTGCACTCTCCCAGCATGCAAGCGCGATCTTCGCCGACGAGCCTACGAGCCACCTCGACCAAGACGGCATCCGCCTTCTCGTCGGACAACTCAAGGCATTTGATGGGGCTCTGCTCATCGTGAGCCATGACCGTCATTTTCTCGACCAGGTGGTAGACAAGATCTGGGAGCTCAAAGACGGCGGTATTTCCGAATTCTGGGGTGACTACTCCGACTATCTGCGACAGAAAGAAGAAGAGCGCAAAGCTCAGGCGACTCGATACGAAGAGGCGATGCGCGAGCGCGATCGCCTCGAAGCCGCCATCGAAAAACAACGGAAAAAAGCACGGCAGGTCGACGCCAAGCGGAAGGCTGCGAAAAAAAGCAACGAGTATGCAGGTCGATTGGGGCATCAGAAAGCAACCGGCACCAAACAGAAGAGGATGTACCAGGCGGCTAAGGACATGGAGAAGCGCCTCGAAGCGCTCGAAGGGATTGAGGCCCCAGATAGCATTCGCGCCGTGCGGTTCCGCCAGAGCAAGGCCCTGGAACTGCATAGTAAATTTCCCATCTCGGCAGACGATTTCAGCTTGAGCTTCGGCAACTGCATGCTCTATGACCACGCGAAATTCGAGATACCGCTCGGTGCCAAAGTGGCCATCACCGGTGGCAACGGTACAGGAAAGACCAGCCTGCTGAAGGCAATCGCTCGACGCGCCGACGGTATCAACATCTCTCCCAAGGCAGAGATCGGTTACTTCGAGCAAACAGGCTACAAGTTCGACGCCCGTCAGTCTGCGATCTCGTTCATGCAGGATGGTTGCGAGTACAGCATGACCGAAATTCGAGGCATCCTCGCCTCTATGGGAATCGGACCGCGCGACCTGACAAAGGACGTTGGCGTTCTCTCGGGAGGCGAAGTCATCAAGCTGCTACTCGCGAAGATGCTGCTGGGCAGATACAACATCTTGCTCATGGACGAGCCTGGAAATTACCTGGACATCAAGAGCGCCGAAGCCCTCGAGCAGATGATGAGCGCCTATGCCGGAACGATAGTGTTCGTCTCCCACGATAAGAGGCTGGTCGAGAACGTCGCAGACATTGTCTACGAAATAAAGGACACCAAGCTAGTCAAAATCTTTCAGCGCGAATAGCCCTAAATGAGCAAGAAATAATCCCCGAACGGAGACAAGGGAGTAAAACGGCAAAGAAAGAGCCTCCGTCCCAACGCAGGGAACGGAGGCTCTTTAATCGCTTTTACTCATCTCCGTCGCTGGTGGCTTTGTCATGACTCTCGTACGAAACGAAACTCAGCGGCACAGTGCGGCACTCAAAATCGCAGGTCAGAACCCTATCGGCCTACTCCCACTCAATCGTCGCGGGCGGCTTGGACGTGATGTCGTAGCACACGCGGTTGGCGCCGGGGACCTCGGCAACGATGCGGCCGGAGATGCGGGCCAGGACGTCGTAAGGCAGTTTGGCCCAGTCGGCGGTCATGGCATCGCTGGACTCGACGGCACGCAGGATGATCGGGCGCTGGTAGGTGCGCTCGTCGCCCATAACGCCAACGGACTTGATGTCAGGCAGGACCGCGAAATACTGCCAGCAGCTGTGCTCGGAGTTGCGCTCGCCGGTCTGCTCAAACAGACGCTGGTTGTAGGCGTCGAGCTCCTCGCGCACGATAGCGTCGGCGTTCTTGAGGATCTCGAGCTTCTCCTTGTCGACCGCGCCGATGATACGGATGGCAAGACCCGGGCCCGGGAAGGGCTGACGGAACACGATGTGACCCGGCAGGCCCAGCGCCAGACCAAGCGCGCGGACCTCGTCCTTAAAGAAGTGATCGAGCGGCTCAATGAGGTCGAAGTGTACGCCCTCGGGGAACGGGATCAGGTTGTGATGGCTCTTGATAGTGGCCGTCTTGCCGCCCGTCTTGCGAGCGCCGGACTCGATGATGTCGGGGTAGATGGTGCCCTGAGCCAGGTACTTGACCGGCTTGCCGTCGGTCTCAAGCTGCTGCGCCACGGCGAAGAACTCTTTCCAGAACTGCGTACCGATGATGCGGCGCTTCTCCTCGGGCTCGGTCACGCCGGCCAGAAGCTCGGCATAACGGTCCTCGGCGTGGACATGGATAAAGTCGACGTCAAACTGCTTGGTGAAGACCTCCTCCACCTGCTCGGGCTCGCCCTTGCGCAGCAGGCCGTGGTTGATGAACACGCAGGTCATCTGCTTGCCCACGGCACGGGCGCCCAGTGCAGCCACGACGGAAGAGTCGACGCCACCGGACAGGGCCAGAATCACGCGGTCGTCGCCGACCTTCTCGCGGAACTCGGCCGTCATGGTCTCGACCAGGTTGTCCATGCTCCAGTTGGGCTCCAGGCCGCAGATCTCAAACAGGAAGTTGCTCAGCAGCTGCTGACCGTACTCGGAGTGCTTGACCTCGGGGTGGAACTGCGTGGTGAAGATCTTGCGCTCGACGCACTCCATGGCGGCAACCGGGCACACGTCGGTGCTGGCGGTAACGGTAAAGCCCTCGGGCACCTCGGACACGGCGTCGCGGTGGCTCATCCACACGGTCTGCTCCATGGGCGTGGAGTTAAAGAGCTTGGCGCCGGCCGTGCGCGTGATGGTGGCGCGGCCGTACTCGCCCACCTCGGAGTGGCCGACCTTGCCGCCGAGCGTCACGGCCGTGATCTGATGGCCGTAGCAAAAGCCCAGGACGGGAAGGCCCAGGTCAAAGATGGCAGGATCGATGGACGGAGCGTCCTCGGCATACACAGAAGCCGGGCCGCCGGAAAGGATGAGCGCAGAGGCGTTCATCTCGCGAATCTCGTCGGCCGAGATGTCACAGGGGACAATCTCGGAATACACGTTGAGGTCGCGGACGCGACGGGCAATGAGCTGACCGTACTGCGCACCAAAGTCGAGTACGAGGACCTTTGCGGAAGCCTTTTGATCCATGGTTCCCCCTCTTGTTGGCGGGGAGCCAGTGCCCACCCGCGTGAATGAACGAAAATAACCTCCATAGTGTACACGTTATATGGGGTTTCTCGTCCCTCGCAGCCATCAGCGCACGGCAAACGCACGACCAGGGCCCCTATTTGACGGCAATTGAAGTGTTACCAAACGTTACAGATGATGTAATACGTTTGAACATTGGACGCCCTGTGCCACAATACTGCCGAACGACTCCGCCTCTGCGGCGGCAAATACGATAGGAATACCAGCATGAAGCGCATCCTTCTCATCGCCACGGGCGGCACCATCGCATCGACCGAGGACGGCAACGGCCTCTCCCCCGCCCTAACCGGTGAGGAGCTCGCCCAGAGCGTCCCCGAGATCTCGGGCCTCTGCGAGCTTGACGTCGTGCAACCCATGAACATCGACAGCACCAATATGCGCCCGAGCGACTGGATGCGCATCCGCGATGTCATCGTCGAGGGTTATGCCGATCACGACGGCTTCGTGATTCTGCACGGCACCGACACCATGAGCTACACCGCAGCAGCGCTTTCCTACCTGATTCAAGACAGCCTCAAGCCCATCGTGCTCACCGGCTCGCAAAAGCCCATGGGCAACCCCTTTACCGACGCCAAGCTCAATCTGTACCAGAGCCTGCTCTATGCGCTCGATGAGCATTCGCACGACGTCTCGATCGTGTTTGGCGGCGTCGCCATTGCCGGTACGCGCGCCCGCAAGCAGCGCACCATGAGCTTTAACGCGTTCATTAGCGTCAACTATCCGCCCATTGCCTATATCCGCAACGACCGCATCGTGCGCAATGGGCTTCACGGCACGCATCAGGGCGAAAACCCGGTGCGTTTCTACGACAGCATCGATCCGCGCGTATTTGTACTCAAACTTACGCCCGGCGTAAACCCGGGCATCCTCGACGCCCTTGCCGATAGCTACGATGCTGTAATCCTTGAGACCTTTGGCATTGGCGGTATCCCCGAGTTTGGTGAGTCGGGCGAGTCGTTCCAAGAGGCTATTTTCCGCTGGGTCGATTCGGGCCGCACTGTCGTTATGACCACGCAGGTCCCCGAAGAGGGCCTCGATCTGGGCGTTTATGAGGTCGGCCGTGCTTACGCCGATCACCCGGGTATTCTGCGCGGCGACGATATGACCACCGAGACGCTCGTGGCCAAGACCATGTGGGCACTCGGCCAGTCACGCGATGCCGCCGAGATCCAGCGCCTGTTCTACAGCCAAGTCAACCACGACCGCATCCCGATGGCGTAATCCCTAAGGCAGTTCCACTTATCGCAGCCTCAAACGACAGGTGGTCCCCCTCGGGCCGTGCAAAAATCGGAGTATTCTGCAATTTCTCCGCCGGAGGCATAGAATCGGCCGATTGTTAGACGAACTTTTAGGGCGAAGAAGCCGTCTGGTAAATATTTATTCCACATTTTTATTTAGCGTGTGGATTAACTACTGTCAAAAAGGCAAAGCCAGCCGCTCGAGCTACCATCTACGGCTGAACAGGTGCTGAATACTCGCGATTTTGCACATCGCAACCAGGGGGACCCGCCCAAAGAGCGTCAATTAGCAGCGGGGAACGCCCTATTCGATACCCTCGAGAAGCTCTGACACCGTCATGCCGAGTGCGGGCGCGATCTTAAATAGAACCCTGAGCGTGAAATTTGCCGTCCCACCTTCGATTCGGTCGAGGTAGGGTCGGCTGATTCCTGTCGCCACACAAAAATCAACCTTGGAGATACCAAGGTCTCTGCGTGTCTCTTCGACCCGCCTGCCAAGAATCTGTTTCGCACGTTCGTCCATGCAGCCGAGTTTGAAATGGAGCCGAACATAAACGTAAACTATAGTTTACGTTTTGCCGAATACACAGGAGTTTTCTATGTCGGGTTCTTCGGTCCGCATGTACCGAGCCACGCTTCGCAAAAACAGCGCACCGCCCAAGCTCGTCGTCGTTGAAGCAGAATGCCTTTCGCCCGATGAGCGCACAGCATTTGCATTACTATCAAGTCGCGTCGCCGCCGTTCTGGTCCCTTGCCCGGCGCAAGGTGAACTTGCCATCCGATGCCAAGCGCACAGCTGCTCACTCAATCAGGCTGCCGTAATCGCAACCAGCCAACGTGGCCTGCCGCTCCTTTTAGAAGCCGGTATCGCACTTGCCCTTCGCGGCGCCGGATACGAAAACGAGGCCGCCGCCGACATGGTCTTTAAACCACGATCGAGCGGCGGCCTCGCAGCAGCCATCGAATATGCTTGCAGACTCGTTGCCTAAAAGGACAAGCTAGAAACCAAAGCCAAAGCCCGTTCCGGTAATCGCCGAGTACATAAAGTAAACGTTGATCACGTTGAGGAACACACCCGTGATACAACCGTTGCGCAGGTAGCGCTCGCACACGATGCGCGCCATGGCGGCGGAGTCATCATTGTTTTTAGCCTGGCGTCCCGCCGTAAAGTACGTCGCCACGCTCAGCAGTAGGTTGAGCACCGGCAGTGCCAGCAGCTCGTAGCTCTTACCCCAGCGCGTCACCTCGCCGGCTGCGTTAAACTTCGTTGCCACCTCGGGGCCAATGTTGGGGATAACACACGCTGCAACCACCAGCGGAATCACCGCAAGTACGAGCAGCGCAATACCCATGTAGCCGGCTTTTTTGCCATATTTAAACATATGCGTGGTCCTTACACGTTAAAGCGGAAGTGCACGACGTCGCCATCGGCCATGACATAGTCCTTGCCCTCAATGCGCAGCTTGCCGGCGGCCTTGGCGCCCTGCTCGCCGCCGAGCTCGATGTAGTCGTCGTAGCCAATGACCTCGGCCTTAATAAAGCCGCGCTCAAAGTCGGTGTGGATGACGCCGGCGGCCTGCGGGGCGGTCGCGCCCTGACGAACCGTCCAGGCCTTGACCTCCATCTCGCCGGCCGTAAAGAACGACTGCAGGCCGAGCAGCTTGTAGGCTGCCTGCGCGAGAACGTCCAGGCCGGGCTGCTCCAAGCCCAGGCTCTCCAGGTAGTCGGCGGCGTCCTCGGGATCGAGCTCGGAAAGCTCGGCCTCGATCTTGGCGCAGATGGGTAGCGGCTTGACACCGTCGATGGGCGCCAAATCGTCGTTGAGCATATCCTCGTCCACGTTGGCCACATACAGGATGGGCTTCATGGTGAGCAGGAACAGGCCCTTGGCGGCAGCACGCTCCTCGTCGGTCATCTCCATGGATGCGGCGCGCTTGCCCTCGTTGAGCCAGGCAAGCAGACGCTTGGCGACCTCAAACTTGGGCATGAGCTCCTTGTCGCGCTTGGCCTCCTTCTCGAGCTTGGGCAGCTGCTTCTCGAGCGTGCCCATGTCGGCCAGGATGAGCTCGGTCATGATGGTGTCGGCATCGCCGGCGGGGTCGACGAACTCGCCCGTGCGGCCCACCTCGCGCATGACGTTGGGGTCCTTAAAGTAGCGCACGACCTCGCAGATGGCATCGGTCTCGCGGATGTTTGCCAAGAACTGGTTGCCCAGGCCCTCGCCCTCGTTAGCGCCCTTCACCAGGCCTGCGATGTCGACAAACTCGACCGTAGCCGGCACAATGCGGCCCGGGTTGACGATGTCGGCGAGCTTTTGCAGGCGGCTATCGGGCACATCGACGATACCCACGTTGGGGTCGATCGTGGCAAACGGGTAGTTGGCGGCAAGGCCGGTCTTTTTGGTAAGCGCGGTGAACAGCGTCGACTTGCCCACGTTGGGCAGGCCCACGATACCGATGGAAAGGGACACGACAGCTCCTTTTGGTACAGGTACTTCAAACTTCATAAGTATAGCGCCGCCGCAGCATCCGGGCGAATCCGGACACCACGGCGGCGCAAATGAAGCAGAGATGCGTGAGGGTTCGAGACAGCAGTCCTTACTTAAGCTCAGGCCAGAAATCCTTGTTGGCCTCGATGAGCTCGTCCAGAATCTGCTTGGCAACGCTTGCCGAAGGAATGGTCTTGGAGAGCGTGAGCGCCTGCCAGAGCTTCTGATAGCTGCCCTCGACCCAAGCCTGGACAACGAGCTTCTCGACGGAAACCTGCTGCTCCATCAGGCCCTTCTGGAACTGCGGGATCGGGCCCTGGCAGATCTTCTCAAAGCCGTTGGAGCCAACGATGCAAGGCACCTCGACCATGGCCGTCGGGTCGAAGTTGGGCACAGCACCATCGTTGGGGACAATCAGCAGGAAGCGCTCGAGCGTGTTCTCGGCCAGCGCGCAGGCAAGGTCGACGATGTAGTTGGCGTGTACGTCGGGCTCAAAGCCGCCGTCCTTGGCAGTACCCTTGGCGATGATGTCGCGGCAAGCGCCAAAGACCTTCTTCTCGCGGCCGTCCATAACCTCATTGGCGCGAGTGTAGTTGGGGTCAGACGTCTCGACAACATAGTCCGGGTACAGGTAGTACTTGAGGTAGGTGTTGGGAATCGTCTCGGGATCGACAGCATAGACATCCTTGGCCTTGCCGAAGGTGTGAATCCAGCTCTCCTCGACATGCTGCTCCTTACCGGCCTCGTGCTCGATGCCGTCCAGGTAGCCGTTCTTAGCCATGTGCTCCTTAATCTGCGGCATGAGGTCGTTGCCATCCTTGTCGTAGATCTTGCTCCACCAACCAAAGTGGTTGAGGCCGTAGTAGCTATACTGCAGCTCGCGACGATCCTTGATGCCGCACATACGGCTCATCTTATCCATGAGGTCGATCGGCATGTCGCAGATGTTGATGATGCGGCTGTTGGGGCGCAGCACGCGGCAGGCCTCGGCGACGATGGCCGCGGGGTTGGAGTAGTTGAGCATCCAGGCGTTGGGGCTGTACTTCTCCATGTAGTCCAGGATCTCGATGACACCACCGATGGAGCGCATGCCGTAGGCGATACCGCCGGCACCACAGGTCTCCTGACCAACGCAGCCGTACTTGAGAGGAATCTTCTCGTCGAGCTCGCGCATAGCGTACAGGCCAACGCGAATGTGAGCAAGCACGAAGTCGGTCCCGGTGAATGCGGTCTCGGGGTCGGTGGTGTAGTTGAACTCAACCTCGGGAGCGTTCTCGTGGAAGTAGATCTCGCAGGCCTTGGCAACGATCTCCTGGCGCTCGGCGTTGTTGTCATAGAAGGTCACCTTGTTGACCGGGAAGCGATCGCGCTCCTCAAGCAGCATCAGGGCGATGCCCGGAGTAAAGGTGGAGCCACCGCCGGCAATGGTCACGGCATAGTTCTTCTTGGACATGATGTCCTCCTCATTCTGGCCGCTTGCTCAATCCGTCCCCGCACGCGGCCTTGCGCGGTTTGGAATTGTTACCTAGAAGTGGAGTTTTTTATCTCTAGAATCGGCCTCGCGGTGCATACCGGCTCGCAAGGCCGATTGTTTCGATGGACGATGGTTTACAGAAGGCTCTCGAACTTCAGAAGGCTCTCGAACTTCTCGCGAACCTGCGGGACGGTAAGGCCGATGATGACCTGGATTGACTGACCTTGGACCACCAAACCATGCGTACCGATCGCCTTGAAGGAAGCCTCGGGTGCAACGACGCTCTTGTCCTTGACGTTAACGCGCAGACGGGTAGCGCAGTTAGTTACATCGATGATGTTATCCGTGCCACCGAGTAGATCAAGGATGTTCTCGGCAAGCACCAAGCGCTCATCATCTTTACTCTGGGCGACCGATTTGCCATCAGCACCGCTCTGCTTTTGCTTGTAGTCGGCCTTGGACTTGAGCTCGACCTCAACATCATCATCCTCGCGACCGGGGGTCTTAAAGTCGAACTTGACGATCAGGAAACGGAAGACCACGACCCAAAGAGCGGTAAAGCACAGACCGACAAGGATGGAGATGGCGTACTGCAGACCGTGTGCGGCCCAAAGGGGCAGCCAGTCCCACGAGAGCATCGAGATGATGCCGCCGTCGAAGATGCCAACGACGCCAAGGAGGTTTTGAGCCATGCAGCCAAGCGCTCCGAGCACGCAGTGGACGACGAACAGGCCGGGCGCGATGAACAGGAAGGTGAAGTCAAGCGGCTCGGTAATACCGCAAAGCATAGCGGTAAGGGTGACGGGAATGAGCAGAGCCTTGACGCGCTGCTTGCGCTCGGGTTTGGCGGTCATATAGAACGCAATGGCGACGCCAAGCGAGCCGAAGACTTTAGTCCAACCAGGGCAGGTATAGGCAGCCCAGGGTGCGGCATCCTTAAGAGCAATGCTCGGATCGGCAGCCAGTTGGGGCAGGATGTTGGCCCAAGCAGCAAAGATGCCGCCGTTGACCGCCGCGTTGTCATAATAGAACGGCGTATAGATAAAGTGGTGCAGGCCTGTAGGGATCAACACGCGCTCGAAGAAAGCAAAGACGCCCACGCCAAACGTACCGGCGGAAAGGATGAATCCCTGGAAGGCGGAGATAGCAGCCTGAACATGCGGCCACACCAGGCAGGCGATAAGAGCGACCGGAACCATAACGAAGAAACCGATCATATAGATGAACACGGAGCCCGAGAACACGCCCAGCCACTCAGGGAGTTCGGTGTCGAAGTACTTGTTGTGAAGCATCGTGGCGATACCAGAAATGATAAGCGCGCCCATGATGCCCATATCAAGCGTTTTGATGCTTGCGATAGTGGCAAGACCAGTACCGCTGCCCGCCTCGACAGAGTAGTCGACCCCAAAGACAGGGCCCCACTGCCCCAAGATTGTGCTTACAAAGTAGTTGAAGGTAAGGTAGATGGCCAAAGCCTCCATGCAGCAGCGAGCGTTCTGCTTGTTCGCGAGCGAGATTGGCAACGCTACGCAAAACAGCAACGGCATCTGGTTAAAGAGCGTCCAACCACCCTGGAGCAGCACATTCCAGCAATCAAACCAAAGATGACCCGCTGTGGCCATCTCGCCAAAGATCGCCTCGGTGGTAAACAACGTACCCAGGCCGACGACGATTCCGGAAAATGCGAAAAGAATTGCAGGCGTGTACATTGCACCGCCGAAACGTTGTATCTTTTGCATCATGACGGGGAATCCCCCTCTCTTCATTCGGAGCGCTGCGGTTTTGGCTTCACTCGAGACCGCAGACGCGCCGTTTGCGTGTACCTCGTGCAATAGGACGGGTGGGCCCGTGTCCCTGACTTCTTGCACTTACGTTTTATCACATCACTTATCTAGACAAGTTAGCATAAAGACTACGGTCGGTAAACGGTTGATTATTGGCCGTAAACGGTATATGTCCAGTATTTCGCCTGTTAAATCTGACATAGCTGATGGCTGTATTTTAAATTTCTTTTCTACTTGTCTAGATGTGCTTGTCTATATCTATATACATGCCTATACTTCATTACAACATTCACCGCCACGTTAAGGAGTCACCATGAAAAGCGCGGTCTTCTATGGAAAGCACGACCTCAGAGTCGAGGAATCGGCAAAGCCGGCCGTGGGCAGGCGCGACGTTCTGATCAACGTCAAAGCTTGCGGCGTCTGCGGTACCGACGTTCATATCTATGAAGGCGACAAGGGTGCAGCCGACGTTACCCCGCCCACGATCCTTGGTCATGAGTTTGCGGGCGTTGTCGAGGCCGTGGGCAGCGACGTCTCCGGCTTTAAACCAGGCGATCGCGTGTGCATCGACCCAAACCATCCCTGCGGCTGCTGTGAACCCTGCCGCGACGGAATCAACCACTACTGCGAGCATATGACCGGTTACGGCACCACCGTTAACGGCGGCTTTGCCGAGTACTGCTCCGTCGATATGCAGCAAGTCTACAAGTTGGGCGATCACACCAGCTTTGAGCAGGGTGCTATGACCGAGCCCGTCGCCTGCTGTCTGCACGGCATCGATATGTGCAACATCAAGCCCGGCAGCACAGTTGTCGTTATCGGCGGTGGCATGATCGGTCTGCTCATGATGCAGCTCGCCAAAAACGCCGGCGCCACCAAGGTTGTCTTGCTCGAGCCTGTCGAAGGCAAGCGCGAGGTTGCGCTCAAACTCGGCGCCGACCTGGCAATTGATTCCATCCACGAGGACGTCCCGGCCCGCCTGAAGCAGGAGGGCGTCGGCAACGTCGATGTCGTTATCGAGTGTGTTGGCAAGCCCGTCACCATCGAGCAGGCCATCCAGATCGCCGGCCACAAGGCTACGGTCATGATGTTCGGCCTCACCAAGCCCGATGAGACAATCACCGTCAAGCCCTTCGAGGTCTTCCAGAAGGAGCTTGTGCTTACCTCGTCCTACATTAACCCTTATACGCAGCGTCGTGCGCTCGAGCTCATCGACTCTGGCAGGCTCGACGTATCCTCGATGGTCGCAAAGGTAGCCTCCCTCGACGAACTCGGCGCCATCCTGTCAGACCCGGCCCTGCGTGCCATGGGCAAATATATAATCGACCCCAGCAAGTAAATCGCTTGACACCTGCGCGGGCGGCCCTCATCCACCGCTCGCGCACTCAGCTCTAGGAGACCGTCATGGCGCGAGCCATCTTCCAAACTATTTATGACAACGTAAAGCAGTCGATTGACGACGGCACATACGCTTATCAGAGCTATCTGCCTTCGGAGACTGAGCTCACGCAGCTGTTTGACTGTTCGCGCATGACGGTCCGTCGCGCCATCTCGATGCTTGCGGCAGATGGTTACGTGCTCCCCCAGCAAGGCAAAGGCATGCGCGTCATTCGCAACATCAGTGACGAGACGAGTCGTGGCGGCGGCGGACTCGAGACCTTTAAGGAAATCGCAGCCAGCCGAGGCTTTGAGCTCAAAACGGTTACCACTGTCTTTGAGCTCCTCGTCTGTAGCAAGGCACTCTCCAGGATTACCGGGTTTCCCGAAGGCTGCGAGCTCACGCGCGCCAAACGCATCCGTTATGCAAACGGACATGCCGTGTGCTCCGACGACTCCTATTACCTAAGCTCACAGGTACCGGGACTGACACCCGAGATTGTCAACGACTCGATCTATCGTTACCTCGAAGAAGATCTTGGCATTAAGATTGCCACGGGCAAACGCGGTGTAACGATTGAGCATCCCACGCCCGAAGATGCGCGCGTGCTCGATCTCGACGACTTTAACGCACTCGCCGTTATACGCGGACAGACCTACAACGCCGACGGCATCCTTATGGAATACACCGAGACAAAGCAGGTTCCCAGCTTCTTTTTACTCCACGAAACGGTCACCCGCCGCAATAACGGCAGCGAGACCCATCAGAGCAGCATGGGCTAACCATCTATTAGTTGCGGTGGAATAGTTCCTAGAATGGCCAGCTTAAGGGCAAAACGGGAACTATTCCACCGCAACTTTTTTGGCCGGTGGGGCAGTACCTGTCCCACTGGCCATCATTTACGCTCTTTTAGCTAGTCCGCGAGCTTCTCCACCTGATCTAGCATCTTACCGAGCTTAGCCTTTGCCTCGGCCTTGACCTTCTCCGCTTCTTCGTGGGCCTTGGCCTTCTGAGCGGCCTTTTCCTCGGCCTCGGGGTCAACAACGACTAGATTGGACGCATCGTGCTCGACCAGCTTGAGCGCATGCTCGGGGCACACCTTGACGCAGGCTCCGCAACCTAGGCAATACGTGGACTCCAGTGCAAAGCGACCGCTTCCCACCAAATCGCAGGCAAACGTGGGGCACACGTTGACGCATTCGCCGCACGACGTGCACTTGTCAAAATCGCATTCCGGCGTGCTCACCTGCATGTTCTGGGCAAGCTCGGGATGGTTTTGCAACGTTGAGAGCACCAGTTGGCGCCCGTGCGTGAGCGAACGGCGACGCTTGGTCGTCGTGGTGCCGCACATGGTGTTGAGCGTGCGCTCCAGCTGGGTAATCTGATGGCGATGGGCCTTGAGCTTTTGCGTCACCGAGGCCAGCGCCGCCGTCGCCGGATTGAGCTTGGTCACCGTCAGGCCCGTGGTGCGGGCGATCTTTTCCATGTACTCCTTGCGCTCGTACTCGCGGCGCTTATGGCATTTGAGGCTCTTGGAGTCGACCTCCAAGCCCATACCCGTGCCGGACCACTCCTCGGCCTTCGCAATCGCCTCGCCCAGAATGTCCTCACCGCCGGTGTTGCGGCATTTATCGCACACGCCCAACGGCAGGTACACACTCACGTTGGGATAGTCTACCAGTACCGAGAACCAGGTCTCGGCCGTAATATCGCCCACGCAGGCAACGACGACTTCGTTCTCGCGCGGCATGCGCTTAAGGGCACGCGTGCAGGTGACGTAGGCGGTCTCGTGGCTCGTAGCCGCCGAGACAATGTCGTCGTAGACGTTTTTGGGCGCCAGGCGCGGCGAGATGATTGCCTCGGTCGGACAGGCAGCGGCGCACAGGCCGCACTTGCGACAGGAGTCGAGGATCTCGATGGCGTCTTCCTCGACCTCGATAGCGTTGACCGGGCACACGTCCATGCACGCGGTGCAGCCGCTCTTTTCGTTTTTGCAGGTCAGGCACGGAATGGTATTGCCGCGCGGGCGCTCCTTGTAGTCGGCAGGATTCCACTGCGGCGCCGACGGATCGAGTGCATCGGTCACACCGCCAAGCGGGTTTTTAAGAAAGTCGAAACCCTTGCTGATCTCGATAATGTCATCAAACAGATCGTGTTCCTGCGCCATGCGCGGCCCCTCCCTGAGCAGTGCAAACAAGCAAAAGATAATGATACGCCATCGGCCCACGCCTTGGGCAAATTACACGCGGAGCATCTTTGCGGCAAATAGCCCATGGCCTATCGCCACCTCGATTGCACAAGGTCAATCAAGTGCCAAGCTATGCCTCGCACATGAGCTGCACGAGTTTTTGTTTGGTCACCTTGGCCTGCTCGTTGGCCATATTGCGCTCGTTTCTAAAGACCGCATTTGCAACACCCTGCAAATCGGCATCGGAAATCTCGCTGCACGGACCGTCCATCGAAGCCGCCGTGGGGCATACGCACAACGGCAACTCGGCATAAAACGCAACGGCCTTGGCGATATCGAGCATCTTGCCGCCGCCAATACCCACTACCATGTCGCAATACTCGGCCTGGGCTTCCTTAGCCATTTCGACAACGGCCTCGTCCGTACACGGACCGTCATAAATCTTAAAGAACGGCTCGCTTAGATCTTCGTCCAGAAATCCATCGACGATCTGCCTGCACAGCCGATCCTCGGTGCCCTGGTCAAACAAGACATAGGCAGCGCAGCCCAACCATGACAAATACCTGCCTTGACGCGACAGTTCGCCCGGCCCCTGAACATACCGGCCGGGACCGCCGTAAACCATAGGAAGCGCCATACGAGAATCCGCCCTTCATCAAACAACGATTGGTGCAAAGAAACCTTACCCCTTTGCACCATAGCAAAAAGGGGCAAAGCCATCTGCCGGCTTTGCCCCTTCCTTAGCTTGATTTACTCATCCATGAGATAGTAGTGGCCCAGCGCGTCGGCACCTAGGATGGCGTTTGCGACCATCTCGGGCGTCACCTCAAAGGGCATGTTGCACATGGTGTCCTCGGGCGCGCATGCGGCCTCGGCAACAATCATGGCCTGCTCGCGCGTAAGCTCGGCAACGCCAAGTTCCTTCATCGTGACCGGCAGGCCAAGCTCAATGCAGAAGCCCAAGACTTCCTCGAGTTTCTCAGTCGGGGCATCCTCGAGTACCAGCTGGACGATAGTGCCAAAGGCGACCTTCTCGCCGTGATACATGCCGTGGCACTCGGGCAGCATCGTCAGGCCATTGTGGATGGCATGAGCAGCAGCAAGGCCCGAGCTCTCAAAGCCAATGCCCGAAAGCAGCGTATTGGCCTCAATGATGTGCTCGACGGCAGGCGTGAGCGCACCCTTCTCCAGCGCGACCTTGGCCTTGACGCCATCGGCCATAAGCGTCTCGTAGCAGAGCTTGGCGAGCGCCAGGCCGGCCATTCCGCCCTTACCGCCGGCGCAAGTGCCACCGTCGGCATCGTGCGTTGCCTGGGCCTCGAAATAGGTTGCGAGCGCATCGCCCATACCGGAAACCGTCAGGCGCACCGGGCTCGCCGCGATAACCGTCGTATCCATAAGGACAATATTGGGGTTTGCCTTAAGGAACAGGTACTTATCGAATTGGCCGTCATCGGTATAAAGCACCGAAAGTGCCGAGCACGGCGCATCGGTCGAAGCGATGGTGGGGCAGATGATAACCGGGGACTCCAGGTAATAGGCAACGGCCTTGGCGGTGTCGAGGATCTTGCCGCCACCGACGCCGACGATGATGTCGCAACCGTTGTCGCGAGCGAGCGCAACCAGGCGATCGACCTCGCCCTTAGAGCACTCGCCGTTAAAGTCCTCAAACAGCAGCTCGGCCTTGGCCTCGGCAAAACCGCCCTCGATCTTGGCACCGACGCGCTTCTTGCCCGAAGGCGTCACGATGACGAGGGCCTTAGCGCCGAGCGGCTC
>USLO01000014.1 GCA_900555515.1 uncultured Collinsella sp. | reverse complement strand
TGGTATACAAGCGCCCGCCGCACCTTAATGGCACGGCGGGCGATTTTCTACGCATGCTTCATCGTGTGGGGGCGGGGCTGCGGAGCGCGGGGCGCCCGTGGCTTACGACCGGCCCGGCGATGGATGCGTTACTGGATGCGAGTTCGGCAGTACGGGCAGACCTTCCAGTGCGCATCGAGCGGGCGATGGCAGCTGGGGCAGACGTTGCGAACCTGGGTATCGCACACCGGGCAGACGACGAAGTCCTTCTCGATGGGCGCGCCGCACTGCGGGCAGGTGCCGTACTGAGCAAGCTGGCGCTCGCGCAGGGCCATGTCCAGCTCCTGCTCCTCGCGGTCGGACGCGTAAGAGTGCGGACGCAGGACCAGGTAGGCAATAAGGCCTACAAACGGGATAAGGGCGATGATGCCCCATGCCACGTAGGCGCTGGCGCCGCGGCGGCGAGCGTCGATGAACACATAGACGACCGACAGCACATACAGGGCGATGATAAAGCCAACAAAGGCATAGACGACGCCCATAAGCTGCGGCGACATGAGCTCGGAGATGTACTTGGACATTACGGGTACCTTTCGGAATATTAACAGTACGGTCAAGTTTACCACGGGGTTTGTTTATATGGGACTTCGGTTGGGTACGGGGCTGGTGCGGACACAAACATCTCAATCTGTAACAGGTGGGAGCGGGATTCGGGTCTAGATGTTACAGATCGAGACGAACGGAGGACCCACATGGCAAATGTCTCAATCTGTAACATCTTGGACCCCCAAACCACTCTTACTGTTACAGATCGTGACATTCAAAATCCGCCGGAAGGTTTGTCTTGATCTGTAACATCTACAACCCAAATCATCAGCTAACTGTTACTGATTGAGACAAAGGATAACGTCCAGGAAGAATGTCTCAATCTGTAACAGAGACTCAGCATAAACAGGTCTAACTGTTACAGATTTAGACATTCGAAATCGACTGATTGGTTCATCTAAATCTGCCACTATTAACCGCGCCCGTTTTACCTGCTGGTTTGTTGGGAAATATCCCAATTTATCCCAAGTGCGTCGCAAACGGAACGCGCCACCTGCTCACGGGAGGGACGAATATAATGTCGCCCCGACACGCCCGGCGGGGAGTGTCCCATGAGCATTTCCATGAGGTCCCAGGGCATGTGCAGCTCCATCTCGCAGATGGTTCGCCACGAGTTGCGAAGGTTCGACCACGGGATGTGTTCGATACCCTCGGCTGCGCACCACTTCTTCCATCTATGATCGCACATCCCTCGGTTCATGGGCAGTCCGTCCCCGCGATCTGCTAGCCACTCGGAGCCTGCCGCGCGGCGCTCGTCTGCAATTTCGAGCAGGCGCCCGGCGGCATCCGGCAGCACCACGACTGTGCGTATGGACTTCCGCGTCTTGAGTACGCCGTCCGCCGTGGGCTCGATGCCTGCTTGCTCCGTCTCGCGCACGAGGTCGACCGTTGCGAGCGTTGTGGATTCCATCGCAAACGGCAGAAACTCGTCGGTGCAGATGCCCAGCGGCTCACCCGACCGGTATGAGCCAAAGCACGCTATGATGAACGGCGCCTCGAGCGAGGTTCCGCGCAGGCGTCCCAGAATGTCCCTTACCTCGGCAAGCGTATACAGGCGCTTGGAGCGCTCGCGCGTCTTGCGGGTGGGCATGGTGTATTTCACAGTTGCGGCAAATGGGTCGATGGGCAGCACGACAAAGCCCGACACGGTTCCGTAAATCTTGCGCAGGGTGAGTAGCGCAGTGTCTGCCGTTGCTGCGGGGAGAGTCAGGAGTCATTCCTGCAGGTGCACGGGGCGCAGCTGGTCGACCGGCATCGAGCCCCAGCGGGGCCGACATAGTTCGGCCACGACCTTGTGACGAGGCTGCGGGTGTTCGGCGCGAGCGCGCCCGCCGCGACCTGTGCCGCCATGGTCGGCTCGAGCCATGTGCCGTATGCCTGGGCGATGGTCGGCACCGGCTTGTCATCGGCACGCTCGACGTGGATGCGGTCGAGTTCGGCGCATGCCTCGCGATAGGTGCCGTATACCGTCATGGTCTTACGTTTGCGTCCGCGCGGCGTGTTCTCCTGCCATCGGAGGATGTATTTCTTGCCACGCTTGGCCTCGGTGATTGAGCCCCACGCGCGGCGCCTCTGCTTGCGTGTCATATAATGTCCCAAGGTTGCCCGGAGCTATCTCCGTGTTACTCCGGCATCCTTGCTATCACCCCAACGCGCCAAGGTTCCAGCCGTGCGCGGTGGGGTTTCTTTATGTCTGGAGTCGTCAAAAGCGCTTTGACGGCTTGGTTGGGCTCTAGTGCAGTTTGCTATAGAAGCTTCTGGTCTTCTGGAGCGGGTCTGAGGTCATGGACCTTGGTTATCCTCACGGACTTGTTCTCCCATGCTCCGATCTCGTTCCGTCGTTGACGGAGCAACAGGTCCGCAATCATGTTGTCCCCGATGCCGAACGTGCGTTCACGCCTCGCGAGCTGGCCGAGGAAGTCGAAGTCCCCCATGTTCGCCGAGAGCTTCTGGCCGTTCCAGTAGAGTTCCCATTTGCGCTTGTCGCTGTACTCGAGCACGGGTTTCGCGACGTTGAGGTGCTGACCCTTCATGATGACGTCGCGCTCCTGCTCCGTCTCGCACTTGGGCGCCGTCCTGATGTCTTCGAAGTCGTCTCGTGAAGATTCGAAGCCGTCGACACCGTCTCCGCTTATCGATAGGCCGCCGATCTTCTCGTTGTCCGCGAGCGCGCCGAACATTGACGAGACAGCGGAGTCGACCTCATTGGAGCCACTGACCTTATAGACGTTCTGCGTGATATTGATGACTGAGTTGTTGCCAGCAGTTACCGAGATGCCGTCGCCAACGCGCTCGACGCTTTTCGGTGCTCCGTTCTTGCCGAGGAACCGGCGGAGCTCGAGATAGCCCTTGAAGGCACTCAGCACCGGCTCGAGCTGATCGCTCGTTTGGCTCAGCGTCCCAAGTATGCCTGGCAGGTCTTTTACGACCGCCTGGAGAATGGCTTCCAGGCAGCCGGGGCGAGTTGCGGTTATCTCGACGTCGATGACCGCATTCGGATCAAGTTCTCTTGCCGAAGCCTGTACGGCCCTCGAGTAGCCGAGGAGCGCCGCGGTGAACGTGCCGACTGAGACCCCTTCCAGGTCGCCCTCGAATTTGAAGGTTATTGTTTTACGCTCCATCACATGTCTCCATATCCGAATCACCTCGGTGGATAATTCTGTCCTCTCGTTGGGATGCTCATAGACGAAGAAAGGCGACTGTCCTCGGGGACAGCCGCCTTTCCTTTGGACGCTGGCCCCGTGGGGTCCCTGCGTCAATACCGCTGTCCAAATTACCGTTTGCCGTCGGCGCGGTCAAGCCGTCGCCCATTTTCGCGACCCCACGAAAATTGGGAACAACTGGCGTTTTGATGGGCCCTTGTGCCCGTCACGCCTTGCCGTTCAGACGCTTCGTCATGCGCTCGAAGTCGTTCTCGTAGGCCTTGTCCTGGAGCTTCTGGAACTCATGGAAGCGCTCCTTGGCGATCTTGTCCGCCGTCTTCTTGTTGCGGTTGCCGAGGCCCTTGAGCACCTCGCGCCCGCTAAATGTCAGGAAGCCGTCGAGCAGGCGCTCGCAGTCCTCCATGCTCGTAAGGACGTGCCGCTCGGCCCTGTCCTCGAGCGTGTCGAGCAGCATCGTGACGAGGCGGTTCAGCTGCCTGATCTCGTCCTCGGACAGGTAGTTCTTGGCCACGGTGACGTCCGAGGAGTGAATGCGGCCCTCGGGGCCTCCCTTCCACGACGTGAGTCCCATATTGGGCTTGGAGGGGTCGGAGCGCCCCTGGACGATCTCGGCCGCGGTGTGCCCGGTGACGGCGTAGTGCATCTTGTTCTGGACCGCGGCGTAGAAGTTCTTGGCCATGGTCGAGTCCTTGTCGTAGTCGAAGCTGCACTCCTGGAATATGTCGGTGATCTTGAGCCACACGCGCCGCTCGCTCGCGCGGATGTCGCGGATGCGGGCGAGCAGCTCGTCGAAGTAGTCCTTGCCGAAGGGCCGGCCGTTCTTGAGCATGTCGTCGTTGAGGACGAAACCCTTGGTGATGTACTCCTTGAGGGTCGCCGTGGCCCACTGGCGGAAACGGGTCGCGCGCAGCGAGTTCACGCGGTATCCGACGGCAATGATGGCATCGAGCGCGTAGAAGTCGACCATATATGTCTTGCCATCTGAGGCAGTTGTTGCAATTTTTGCAACAACTGCGTCTCGGGCAAGCTCACCCTCTTCGAAGATGTTCTTCATGTGGCGCGAGATGGTCGACTTGTCCTTGTCGAACAGCTCGGCGATTTCCTTCTGGGGCATCCAAAGCGTTTCGTTCATGTAGCGTACCTGCACCGGCACGTTTGTCCCCTCGGACTGGTACAGGACGATCTCGGCCTGGATAGGGTCTTCCATATATCTACCTTTCCGTTGAATGCCTACGCGGACCTTACTTGATCCGCTTCCAGCCCTTCGCCTTCAGGCGCTGCAGCCTGAGCTTGGGACAGCTCGGCCTGGTCGCGTGCCGTCTCCAAGATCTTCGAGCGCCTCTTCTCGGTGCTCTGCCGGTAGCAGGTGATCAGCTCGCCCTCCGCGCCTGCCGGCGCCGTCGGCTTGCCCTCAGGATGCTCCTCGTACCATCCGAGCAGGTCGTTGGGGTCGGTGTTGAATACTTCGCAGAGCGCACCTACGAGCTCTGCGTTCGGATAGCTCTCCTCGCGCTCCCAAGACTGAATAGTTCGGAATGACTTGCCGACTTTTTGTGCTAGCTCCTTTTGGTTTAGCCCCTGGGCTTCTCGGCGCTCTCTTAGACGAAGGTTCATCCTCACTCCTTTCTTTACGTTAAGTAAATAGTAAACAAAAAAATGTCTTTACACAAAAAAATGTTGCTCATTTGATTAACAGGGGGCATTAAACTATTCATATTGAAATTCGACAGACAGAAAAACGTCTCAAAGGAGGAACGAATGGACTTCAGTAAGGAGCTGGCGGGAATATCCGCGCCGCACGCGCCCGAGCTGACCTTTCTCAGGCTGAGGTCGCTTCCAAAGTAGGAATGAACGTCAGCACTTTCGCGAAGTACGAGAGTGGCGATTACATACCTGGAGCCGACAAGCTCTTGGCTATCTCGCAGGTTCTTGCTTGTCCGCCCAACGACCTGATGGGCTGGAACACGGACGAGGCCGCATAGGGATGGAGGAAGAGGAATGACTGGAAGGAGCTACAAGCTGCCCGACGACATCACGGCCCTGGGCGGCATGGTGATCTTTGTGTTAATAAACA
Organism: uncultured Collinsella sp.; assembly: GCA_900555515.1. Taxonomy (GTDB): domain Bacteria; phylum Actinomycetota; class Coriobacteriia; order Coriobacteriales; family Coriobacteriaceae; genus Collinsella. The sequence goes on along the minus strand of USLO01000014.1, from coordinate 13,941 downwards.
CGGATATTTGGGGTGCACGTCCACGTGGCTTTCGTATCCCCAAATTATCCCAAGTGCATGTGCTAACCCGTTTTTACGCGCTTGTGCCGTTGTTGCCGTACTTAAACCCGCAGGTAAGCAGTGTGTTCGATTTTGTCGTTCTTACTGGTCAGTACTGCCACAATTAGACCCCAAAACAGTCCCCAGATGTTACAGATCGAGACAGAAGAATCTCTCCCCGGCTTCAATCTCGATCTGTAACATCTTGGGCTCCAAAACCCCTCTTACTGTTACAGATCGAGACAAACTTCCGGCACCGGGGTCAGCAGACAAAGACGTCGACGTTACCGAGCTTCCCCTCGCCTACCGTTGGCAGATGCAGCGGGGCTGTTCGCCGCATTGCCGCCGTGTTGGACGCACGCAGACCGTAGGATGGTCTTATTGACATCCTGTCAACTTGTCTTGGAGGCACCGTGGCAGAAACGTTTGATATCGCAATTGTGGGCGCGGGCATTACCGGGTGCGCCATCGCGAGGCAGCTCGCGCGCTATGACCTATCTATTTGCGTAGTCGAGGCCGCCAACGATATCGCGCTGGGCGCGTCGAAGGCCAACGGCGGCCTGGTGCATGCCGGCTACGATCCGGCGCCGGGCACGGTTAAGGCGCAAGTCAACGCTCGTGGTTGCGAGCTGTACGGTACGTGGGCGCAGGAGCTGGGCTTTCTGTTCTGCCGCACCGGCTCGATGGTGCTGGGATTTAACGACGAAGACCGTGCGCATCTGGAGCAGCTGCGGAGCAATGGCCTTACCAACGGTGTGCCCGAGCTGTCAATCGTCGGACCCGACCGCATCCACGAATTAGAGCCGCGCGCCAGTGCCGATGCAACGTGCGCGTTGTGGTGCCCCTCGACTGGGTTTGTCGATCCGTTTGAGGTCGCCATCGCCGCGCTGGAGAACGCCGTCGCCAACGGGGTGACGTTTATGCGGTCCGCGTCGGTGGAAGCGATTGAAGTCGCGAGCTCGGGCGACGACGCACGCTTTACGCTGGCGACCCCCGCTGGAAGTATGCGCTGCCGCTACCTGATCAACGCTGCGGGCAACGGCGCCGCCAACATCTCGCATATGGCGGGCGCCGAGGAGTTCCAGATGGTCTGGCGTCAGGGCAACATCGTGGTGCTGGACAAGGAGCCGCGCACGCTCATGCCGCTCTACCCCGTGCCGACTCCGGTGTCGAAGGGAGTTATCGTGACGGGCACCGTGCACGGCAACACCGTGATCACCGCCACTGCTGCCGTGCGCGAGCCGGGCGACACGCAGACCTATGCGAGCGATGTGAACGCGCTGCTGACTGGCGCGCGCAAGCTGGTGCCTGATCTGGATACGCGCCGCGTGGTGCGCGCATTTGCCGGCGGGCGTCCGGTCATTCAGGGAACGAACGACTTCTTTATTGGACAGTCGGCCGTGGTGCCGGGGCTGTTCCAGGCGGCGGGCATTCAGTCGCCGGGTGTGGCAAGCGCGCCGGCCATTGCCGAGCGTATAGAGCTTGTGATGCGTGAGGCGGGCGTGAAACTGCACGAGCGGGCGGACTGGAACCCAATTCGCCGCGCACCAGACGACTTTGACAGCGCGACGCTAACGCGCAAGGAAGAGCTCATTGAGTCCGACCCCGCGTGGGGACAGATTGTCTGCCGCTGCGAGACGGTGCCCGAGGCCGAGATCGTGGCCGCGATCCGACGTCAGCCGGGTGCGGTTTCGGTCGAGGGCGTCAAGCGCCGCTGTCGTGCCGGCATGGGTCGGTGCCAAAGCGGCTTTTGCCAGAGCCGCGTGGTTGCGATCCTTGCCCGCGAGCTGGGCTGCGACCCCAGCGAGGTGCTGCTGGAGGACACAGGTTCTTGGCTGGTTGAGGGACCGCTGAAGGGGGTGCGCTAGCATGGCGGAATTCGGATCGAGTGCGATTGATTGTGGCGTAGAGGAAGCCGTACAAACGCAAGCCTTCGACGTGGTCGTTATCGGCGGCGGACCTGCCGGCATGGCGGCTGCGCTGGCCGCGCATAAGGCAGGTGCACGCGTGGCCATCGTGGAGCGCGAGCAGCGCTTGGGCGGCATTCTGCGCCAATGCATCCACCCTGGCTTTGGCCTGTCGCACTTTAAACAGGAGCTCACCGGTCCCGAGTACGCGCAGCGCTTTATCGACCAGGTGCGTGTGACCGATATCGCACTGTTCCTGGACAGCATGGTGATTGGGATCGACTCGAGCGAGGACAAAGTCGCAGGCGCGGGCGCGTGTGGCGCGGCGAGCGATACCTCGGCACACACTGTCACGCTCATGAGCCCCGCCGGCATGCTGCAGCTCACCGGACGCGCGATCGTCCTTGCCATGGGGTGCCGCGAGCGCACCCGCAGCGAGATCAAGATCCCCGGCAGTCGTCCCGCCGGCGTGTTTACGGCCGGCCTGGCGCAGCGATACATCAATATCGAGAACCTCAAACCCGGCTCGCGCGCCGTCATTTTGGGTTCGGGCGACATCGGACTCATCATGGCACGCCGCTGCACGCTCGAGGGGATTTCCGTCGAGGGCGTGTACGAGCTCATGCCGTACGCCAACGGTCTGCGCCGCAATGTGAAGAACTGCCTGGACGACTTCGGCATTCCGCTGCACTTGTCCACCACCGTCACGCGCGTGATCGGGCACGACCGTGTGGAAGCCGTCGAGGTGAGCCAGGTCGACGAGCGCCTGGCGCCCATTCCGGGGACCGAGCGCATTGTTCCGTGCGACACGCTACTGCTTTCGGTGGGATTGATTCCCGAGAACGAGCTTTCGGTTACCGCGGGCGTTGAACTTGACCCGCGCACGCGCGGCGCCGTGGTGGACCAGAGCCTGCAGACGGACGTGCCGGGCATCTTTGCCTGCGGCAACGTGCTGCACGTGCACGACCTGGCCGACAACGTGACGACTGAGTCCGAGCGCGCCGGTGCAGCTGCGGCGGCGTACGCGCTGGGTGGCGCCGAGGCGTGCGCTGCGGGCACGGGCTGCGAACTGACGGTCTCCCCTGCCGGCATCGCGGGCTACGCGCTGCCGGGACGCATTACGGCTGTGGCACTCACCAAGCTCAACTTCCGCGTACGCCGGCCAGTCGATGCCGCCTGCGTGAGGATCTTGGCCGACGGCGAAGAACTGCTCGCCGGCAAGGTCCGAGCGTTTAAGCCGAGCGTTATGGAAAGCTTCCCACTGCCAGCGAAGGTGATTCAGCGCGCACTCGACCTAGGTGCTAGCGAGATTATCCTGTCCGTCGATCCCGTTGAGAAGGCGTAAAGTCATGAGCACGAATGTGACCGAGACGTTGCAGTTCAACTGCACCACATGCCCATCCGAGTGCCTCCTGACCGTAGAGGTGGAGCGCGACGCCAATGGCGCCGTGGTGGAAGTGCACTCCGTAACCGGCAACAACTGCCCGCGCGGCGATAAGTTCGCACATCAGGAGCTCACCTGCCCCATGCGCGTGCTCACCACCACCGTGGCCGTATCTGGCGGCGACGAGGCCCTGCTCCCCGTACGCACGGCCGAAGCCATCCCGCTGGCACTCCACGCCCAAGCCATGGACCTCATCCGAGGCCTAGTCGTCAACGCCCCCATCCACATGGGCGACATCGTGCTGGAAGACCTTCTCAACACGGGCATCGACCTCATCGCCAGCATGGACATCGACCCAGCCTAAGCAGCTAATTTAGGACGGGGCTCTTTTAGCTACCCCACCATCCACCCCGCCCTCCTCCGCAGTTGCGGTGAAATACGGACTGTTTTATGGCTTTAGGCCGCTAAAAAGTCCGTATTTCACCGCAACTTATGTGGGCCGTACGGGATGCAAAGGAGTGTCCCAAGGTGCCGGCATAAAAGGAACGTCCCTATCTGCCGGGCATGGGATACCATGGTGGCAGCCTAGCGAAAGGATGTTTCATGGCACATGTCGATGATCAGCGTGTGGCGCGCGTGCTCGATGCGCTCGAGGCTCAGCACCCCGGCGCACAGCTGCTCGTAAACGACCCGTGGTCGATTTACTATCTGACCGGTTTTTATGCCGATATGTTCGAGCGTTTTTGCGGCGTGCTGCTCGCACGCGATAGCGAACCTGTGATCTTGGTCAACGCGCTGCATCAGCTGCCGGAATATGACAATGCCCGCGTTGCCTACCACACCGATACCGACGTCGTAGCCGACGCCATCGCTCGCGAGGTCGATCCGACCAAACCGCTCGGAATCGACACCGTCATGCGCTCTGGCTTTTTGATGCCGCTCATGGAGCGCCGCGCAGCCAGCGAGTTTTTCCTGGGCGACTTTGCCGTCACCGCCGCACGCACCCACAAGGATGCCGCCGAGCAGGAGCTTATGCGCGCGTCCTCGGCCGCCAACGACGCCGTGATGGCCGACGCCATCAAGCTCGTCCATGAAGGCGTGACGGAGCGCGAAATTGCCGATCAGATGCTCGGTCTGTACCGCAAGCACGGCTGCGAGGACTTTAGCTTTCCGCCGATCGTGAGCTTTGGCGCCAACGCCGGCGACCCGCACCACGAGCCCGACGACACGGTACTCAAGCGCGGCGACGTGGTGCTGTTCGACATTGGCGGGCGTTATAACAACTACTGCTCGGACATGACACGCACGTTCTTTTGGGGCGAGCCGGACAAGGAGACGGCACGCATCTACGACATCGTGCGCCGCGCCAACGAGGCCGCCGAGGCGCTCATCGCACCGGGCGTGCGCATGTGCGACCTGGACCGCGCCGCGCGCGACGTGATTGAGGATGCGGGCTATGGGCAGTACTTTACGCACCGCCTGGGACACTCGATCGGCCTGCAGGACCACGAACCGGGCGACGTCTCGCTGGTCAACGAGCAGGTCGTAGAGCCAGGCATGACGTTCTCCATCGAACCGGGCATCTACCTCCCCGGCCGCACCGGCGTCCGCATCGAGGACCTAGCCCTGGTGACCGAGAACAGCGTCGAGATTCTCAACGCCTACCCCCACGATCCCGTCCGCCTAGGCTAACCTCATTCCCAAGTCCCCAAACTAAGTTGCGGTGAAATACGGACTGCTTAAGGCTTCTAGTCCATAAAATAGTCCCTATTTCACCGCAACTGCCAAGGGGACCAGGGTAGGCAAAAAGCCCCGTCCCAAATTAGCTGCCCTGCAGTCAAACGAAAGGCCTCCCGATTCCCCGAAGAGAACCGGGAGGCCTTCTTATGTCCTAGAGCCCTAAGGCTCTAAGCTCGCAGCCTTACTCCGCACGATGGCGCAGCTTTTCGATCGCTGCGGCAATCAGCGCCAGCAGGCCGGTTCCGCCAAGCGCCGCAACGGTCACGGCAGTGTTGTCGCCCGTCTCGGCCAGGCTTCCCTTAGCGGCCTTCTTGCCATTCTTCTTGCCCGAAGGATCCTTGACTTCGGGCTTGGCGCCGTTATCCTTGCCGCTCGTCGGCTTCTGTACGACAGCAGGCTCAACAACCTCGACGGTCACCGAAGCAGTGAGCTGTTGAGGCGCCGGCGTCTCCGCAGCGTCATCCTCGGCAAGCGTCGCAATCGCCGCAGCGTCACCGTCAACGGGCATCGTCGCGGTAATGACGACGGTTCCGTTCTTGAGGGCCTTGACCTTACCGTTCTCGACCGTTGCGATTGTCGGGTCGGACGAGGTCCACGTAACGGCACCACGCAGCAACGCGCCATCGGCTGCATTACTCGCCGCGGCAGCAAGGTCAATTTCCTTGCCGCGCTCTACCTTGAGCACGGTTTCGGCAGTCGTGGCCTTACCGTTTTGGTCAACGATAACGAGGCCCTTGGCCGCCGGGCGCGGCTTAACGCGTACCATGCAGCTGACTGTAAGCTCCGTACCGCGAACCTTACCGCCCACGGTCACGTCATCGGCACCCCAATCCAGTGCGGGAACATTCTCCCAATCGACGTCGTAGTCCTCCTGGCTGTCGTCCTTCATCATCACGGAGACCTTCTTGGGCAGCGCCTTCAGCACATCGGCGGCAGAGCTTGCCTCGAACACCTCAACGGGAGCGAACGTCGCAGGCCTTACGGGAATCTCGCTTGCCGGCGTCTCGACGACCAACTTGCAAGTCGCCTTGAGCGTCGTGCCCTCAACGGAGCCCTCGATCGTGTACTCGCCAACGGCGGCAAGATGCTTGTCCAGGCCATCCGTATTCCACGTGACCGCAGCCTCATCCGTGTGGCCATCGGAGTACGTCACGGCGACCTTCTTGGGCAGCTGCCCCGTCACGGTGTCGGCCTTGGCATCGCGCTCAACCGTGATCTGCGGTACCTCGGCAACCTTGTTGATCGTCGTCGTGGAGGTAACAGTGACCTCGACAGGCAGGTTGCCGTTCACGGTAACGCCCTTGGCGACGACGCTGTTGCCGTACGTGGCGGCAGCGGCAGGGACCTCAGTCCATGTGATCTCGGACTCCGCCGTCGTCTTGCCGTCCTTCATGCGAACGGTCGCCTTCACGCCCTTGAGCGCATCACGCACGGCGTCGGCCGATGCGCCCTCGGGAACGCTAACGCCCGCGACAGGCTCAACAGACGCAGGAATCTCGGCATCGCTCTTCACGACCGTAATCGTGCACTCTGCCTTTTGATCGGTACCGGCAACCTTGCCCTTGACCGTGACCTCGCCCTCCTTGGCAAAGTCCTTGTCGGAGAGGCCCTTGGTGTCCCACTTCACGTCGACATCGGACTCGGTGTCATCCGAGTAAATCGCCGTGACCGTAGAAGGCAGCTTGGCCAAAACGTCGTCCGCCTTGGTGCCGCGCACGACCACAATGTCTTCAGCGACATCGATGTCGACAATATGCGCGGTTACCTTGACCTTCACCTTTACGGTCATGCCGTTGTCCGTTAGACCCGTGACCTCAAACTCAGTGCCGGCACGGCCCAGGCTGTCGACCTGAGACCACTTAACGGGCGTCTCGGTCTTGGTCTTGCCGTCCTTCATGACAACCGTCACCTTGGACGGCAGTTTTTCCATAAGGTCGCTGACCTTGGCATTGTCCGCAATCTCAATTACATCGATCGGCTCGACGTGGTCGGGCGTCTGGGCATCCTGATCCACCACGGTCACATTGCAGGTCACCTTGGCGCCGTTGAGCTTAACCGTACCCGTGATCTTCACGGTGCCGGTTCCGTTGAGCAGCTCGTCCGTGACGTTAGAAAGATCCCAAACGTCAATGTCGAGCAAATCTGTCGAGCCGTCGGAGTAAGTCGCCACAACTTGCTTGGGCATCTGGGCGTACAGATCCTGCTTGGACGTGCCCTTGGCAACACTAAACGACTTAGCCTCGAGCTTGGTAATGGTTCGCGGCGCCTCGGAGACGTTGACGTACACGATAGCGTTAACGTTGTCGACATCCTTGAGCTTACCGACGAGTTTGTATGTGCCCTTCTTGGCGAGCGGCTTGGAAAGGTCGATGCCGTCGGTGTCAGTCCACTTTTCGATCTCGATGCCGCCTAAACTGCCCCGAGTATCCCGCGCTGAGCCATCCGAGTAATATACGGACACGGCATCGGGCAGCTCCAGCATCGATCCGACCGTGGTGTTGACAACGACGGCCGCGGGCTGCAGCGCCACCTTCTTCGCCTTCTTGTCGGCAACCGTCACCTTAGCAGTAACGTTGCCGTTCTCATCAACGCCGACCTTTTGGCCGTCATCGTCAAGCAGCGCCATAACGGCAGCGGCATCAAAGCCGACCACATGGCCCGTCGCATAGAACGTGCCGGGCTGCTCGTACTTCTCGGGCGCAATCGGATCCCAATCAATAGCCGCCGTCGAAACGGAGCCGTCGCTCATCTCGACCGCCATCTTGGAAGGCATGGCAGGCGCAGTGCCCGCCTTAGTGGTCACTGCGGTCTCGCCGTTATCTATGGCCTTCTCCACGCCTTGGATAACGACCTTAGTCTGAACAGTGAGGCCCGTGTTGGTGCCGTCGACGTATCCGTTAAGGCCGCTTGCAAACAACCTGCCGGACAGCGTCGTGACCTGGCCAGGCTCTCCGGTATAAACCGAGGGACGAACGTAATCCCATTGAACCTGAGCATTGTGCGTTTTGCCATCACTCGTGGCAACCGAGACATTCCACGGCAGCTCGGGAACGACGCCATTGGCCGTGGCAATGCGCTCAGGAACGGCAATAGAGGTGACAGAGCAGACGTCAACAGTGATCGTCGCCTCGGCACCACCCTGGAGTTTGCCCTTCACCTTAAACGAACCGTCCTTGGCATACGCGTCTTCGGCGACACGGTCCCATGTGACCTTTTCGCGCTGGGGCTCAGAAGACACATCGTTGTCATATCGAACCTCAAGGTATTCCGGCAGCATCGGCTTGATGCCGGGGACGGTCCATATGGTTCCGCCCTGCACCGAGGTCGCCTTGCTCGCGATCTTAACGGTGGCAGTAATCGGAACGTCGACCGTCTGCATACCGTTCCCTGTGCTAAAGCTAATTGTTGCAGTGCCGCGGACCACGCCGCCCTGGGTCCAATCGAAGCCCTTCGTGTTCCACTTGGCCTCGGCGTATTTGTGCGAATAATCCGGATGCTCGACCGCATCGGGGCTAACAAGTTCGGCATAGCTGGGAAGCATGGCGGTGCCGTCGCTGCCCTTGAGCACCGTAATGGTTTGCGGCTGAGCCTCCCAGTTTTTAGTCACGATGACATGGACCTTCACGGGGATATTCGTTCCGGCGACCGTTCCAGTTATCGTGCAGTCCTTCTGGGGGCACCTATCGTAGGTGTCCCAGTTGACGCCGAGACTGTCAAAAGTCGTTCCGTCCTGCAATGCGCCGGACACATAGAAGTAGTCCAGATTGACTTCCTCACCGGGATAGATAACGCGCCAGTCCTCGTACGACTGTCCAAGCGTCACACCGTTATCGTTGTAGTTGTTGACACCCTTGACCTCGCCGCACACCGCAGTCGCATGGATCTTTGCCAGCGAGTCGGCGATCGTGCCGGTAATTTCGTACTCGCCCGGTTTGCCGTCCAGCAGCTCTTGAGGGAACTCATCCCAGCTATAAGGCTGTCCCGAGGAATACCTGGGGTAGTAGGAGCTGCCGTCCGATAAATACAGGTCGGACAGATAGCGCGGAGCCAGAAGTCCGGCGCCGGGAATATAGGGAATCTTGCCGATGTTGTTATCTTCGAGATCACAAATATTGACCGTCGCCGTAACCGGGATGCTGGAACCGGTAAAGTATCCGTTGACCGTAATCTGGCCAAGGTTCTTTAGGGCGTCCTGACTAATCGTCGACCACTGAACGGGGAAATTACCTCGCGAACCATTCCACATCGTGGCCTCGATTGAATCGGGCATATTGGGCTGGCATCCGATAAGCGTGCTTGTCGATGTCGAAGAAGGCATCTGCAGGGCGCGGACGGAAACGGTCGCCGTGACTCGATTGCTGTCACCCAGCTCCACCTGACTAGTCGATGAAGATGAGGTATTGGTCCAATATGTCAGCGAGCCGGAAAGCTTAAATGACCCCTCGTTTGCCACCTGTGTGTCCAAAATGGGATCCCACGCAATGACGCACTGCTGCTTTGTACCGTCGGTAAATGTAACTAAAACGCCGCCGGGAAGACCGCTGCCCGTTGTAGGGCGTACGCCGACGGGGGTGTTGACGGGGGCAAGAGAGTCGATAGAGGCAACTTCCTTGACCTCGACCTGAGCAGTCACCTTAAGGCCGTTAACAGGTGACGCATCATACGACGTGAGCGTGCCCGTGACCGTATAGGTGCCGGCCTTTTGAAATTGAGACACATCGGCGTTGTCCCAAGTAACCTGATAGCCGTGAGAGTATATGGTGTTATTCGACTGAGTGACGGGGAAATAGACATACGTGCTAAGAGGAGTGTTGTCTCCGACCACGCGCTCAAACCTTAGTGAATCAAGATCGAGCACGTCCTTGGGGTCCTTAACAGTGACAGTACAGGTAACCTCACGGTTATCAAAACCATTGAGTTTGCCTTTAACCGTAAACGTTCCCACTTTAGAGTAAAGCGACGCGTCAACAAGATCCCAAGATACCGGGACATGCTCGGTAGCACCGTTATCGAAGGTTACCGCTGCAGAATACGGAAGATTCGGGGACTCGCCGGTTAGGGTCGTACACGTCAACTCGGTCTGGACGCTCTTGGCCGCACGAACATACACGGTGCAGTACACGAGCATGGAGGGGCAGTCCTTTACATGGCCTTCAACAATAAACGTGCCCGCATTCTGGTACTGGTCCTCGGAAATTTCATTCCACACAACCGGGCACGACCGGGACTCACCATTGGAGTAGTAAACGGACACGCTCGAAGTCAGCGTGGGCGCAAAACCCGCTGCGGTCCATGTGGACCACTGAGTGCCACCCGTTGTGCGGGGAGCGTAGACTTTGAGAACACCGGCCACATCGAACGGCTCGGCGAGAGAGAACCATTGACCGTTAGCGTACCCACCGCGAATCTGGCCCGTGATGGCGATTTCGGACTCTTCGGTTGCTGAGGCAAACGTCTCTATCGACTTTTCATCCCACTGCACAAAAGCAGAGCCCTCGGTGCCGTCAGACCATTTTACCTTCACTTCAGGGGATGGCACATAGTCGCCGTTATCGAAGCCGACATACTTTTCAATGATGGGATTAGATTCGACCGAAACGACTTTGTGGCCGTTTTCGCTGGTCGGTGCAACGACGTTGGCTGCGTCAACTGCCGCCGGGTCCGCCGTAACAGCTTCGACAACCACGCGCTGCTTGACCGTCTGCGTGGTGCCGTCGACAGCTCCTTCGAACTCATACGAGCCGGCAGGCAGCTGTGCCAGAGTTGCCGGAGCATCGGCGCCGTTCAGCTTCCAGGTGACGTTTTCCTGCTTGGTGGTACCGCTCTCGTAGGTTGCCGTTACAGTTTGGGGCAGCGTGGCGTCGGAACCCTCGGCAACGTGCAGCTCGTTCAGGCTGGCAAAAGAGGCGATCTTATCTTCACTCTGGTCTTGCGAGGTTGCCTGACCGGTGTCCGCAGATGCGGCAGTCGCACCCGTCGCATCACTTTGCTCGGCAACGACTTGGGTGGTATCACCCTGCATCATCTCGGCGAACGCCTGCGGCGGCACCGAGCCGACCGTCATCGTCAGAGCCAGACCCGCGGTAATGGCCGCGTTGACATGCCTTCTGTTCATGTTTCCTCCCGACACGCTCAACGGACCAAACAGCACAGGTCCGATTGGCAAGTTAAGTTGAGCGTATCCTTCGCCGATGGAGGTTTGCAATATGCTACAGGTTAAGCGGCATAAATGGTTTCGTAAACGGGCACCCCAGGGCAGCTAATTTGAGTTGCGGTGATATACGGACTGTTTGAGGCTTATGGCTTGTAAAACAGTCCGTATTTCACCGCAACTGCTGAGGGGATGGGTTAGCGGAGCAGGCCGGCTACTTCGCCGGCTAGGGTGATGGTGCCGGCTGCTACGAAGGGCTCGCCCGCAGCCTCGAAAGCTGCGAGGGCCTCGGAAACGCTGGGGTATACGCCCGCGAGCTTATCGGCATCAACGAGGGCGGCGAGCTCCTCTGCCGGCAGGGCGCGATCGGAATCGGTCTGCGTCACGACCACGCGCGGGAAAGCCGGGATCAGCACGTCAACGATACCCGCCACGTCCTTGTCTGCCAGCGCGGCGCACAGCAGCGTGGGGCGATTTTCAACACACGGATCGATCTCGTCCAGTGCGCTCACAAAGTTCTCGCAGCTCTGAGGGTTATGACAGGCGTCAATCAGCTTGAGCGGATCGGTCCCCAGCACGTCAAAACGACCCGGCGTGGGGCAGCCCATAAGCGACGCATCGAGCTTGTCATGATCGAGTTCGCGACCCAGATACCCCTCGCAGAGCATAATCGCGCACGCAGCATTCTGCGGCTGATACGCCGGCTTGACCATGCTCGACGTATAGATCGCACGCGGCGTGGTGCAGCTAAACTCAACCGTATCGCCCACGTGCTCCGGCACCTTAGTCGTGGCGTGGCTTACCACGAGCGGCACGACACCGCACTCGCGACAACGAGCATCCATCACGCGTTGAACACTCGCCTCATGCGTGCCCTCGCCCAGCACAACCAGACGTCCGGGCTTGATAACCGCCGCCTTCTCACCCGCAATGGCCTCAAGCGTGTCGCCCAGGATGCGCGTGTGATCGAGCCCAATGCCCGTAATGGCAACGGCGACGGGATCGGTCGCACTCGTGGCGTCCCAACGACCGCCCATGCCGACCTCGAGTACGGCAACATCCACCGCGGCCTCGGCAAACACTACAAGTGCGGCAGCCGTCAGCAGGTCAAACGGCGTGATGGTATAAGCGCGCTCCCCCGCCGCCACACGGTGCGCATTCACGCGGCGCCCCGCCTCGACAGCTGCCGAAACGCCACGGGCAAACGCCTCGTCGCTCACAACGCACCCATCGACCTCCATGCGCTCGGGATAGCGCACCAGCTGCGGCGACGTATACAGCGCGGTCTTGAGTCCCTCACCACGAAGAATGGCAGCCGAAAAACGCGTCGTCGAAGTCTTGCCATTGGTACCGGCAACCTGAATGCAATCAAAGTACTCGTCCGGACGCCCCAGCTCATCGAGCATAACGACAACCGTCTCAAGCAGAGGCCCAGCATCCCCAGAAATCCGCCCCGTATCAGCAGCAAGTCCCACAGCCTCATCAAACGAAAGCAACTCAAACGAGAAAGGAACGACATACGACCCAGAACGCTTAGCCATAACCCAAAGTCCCCTCAACATAAAAAGAGGCCCGAATCAACAACGAGCCCCTCCCATTCAAAATATCAGCCAAACACCGCTTTGCAGCAGAATCAAGGCCACAACCAAGTGGCCCTAACACGCCAGTTGCAAACAACCACGTAAACGAACTAGGAGCGGCCCGACGCTTTGCTCGATACAAGTTCCGCACGCAAAGGACAGCACTTAATGTGCTGTCCGTCTTGCGCAGGACTGTCCGCAGTAGCGAGCAAAGCGTCGGGACGCGCCCCTCAGCGCAATTTACGAGAAGTCAGCAACCTGAGCAGTCAGCGCCGTCAGGATCTCCTTGAGCTCAGCTGCACGGTCCCTCTTCTTCTGCACCACCGCGGGCGCGGCCTTGGCCACAAAGCCCTCGTTGGCGAGCGTCTTCTCGCAACCGGCGAGCTCCTTCTGAGCCGCGGCAATCTCCTTCTCCAGGCGTGCCTTCTCGGCCGAAAGATCAACCTTGCCCTCGAGCACCACAAAGACCTCGACGCCGCTGTCGACCACGGCGATGCTCGCGGCCGGCTTCTCAACGTCAGTACCCATGACCAGCGAAGAGGTGTTGGCCAGCGGCTCGATGGTCGAGCGCAGGCTCTCGAGCTTCTCGATGTCCTCGGCACCGGCGCGTACGACCACGTCGAGCTCGGCCTTGGGGCTCAAGCGATAACGCGAACGCGTGGCACGGGCGGCGGAAACGACGGTGCGGCACAGCTCAAACGCGCGCTCGGCGGGCTCGTCGACGTACTTGACGTAGTCGGCGGGCTCCGGCCACTTGGCGATCATGAGCGCCTCGGCGCGGTCCACGTTGCCCTCGGCATCCAGGTCGAGCACGCTCGCCGGCATATTGTCCCAGATCTCCTCGGTGACAAACGGCATGAGCGGGTGCATCAGGCGAATGGAGGTGTCGAGCACAAAGATCAGGTTGCGCTGGGCCTGCAGACGGCCCTCGCCCTTCAGGCGGGCCTTGGTGACCTCGACGTACCAGTCGCAGACCTCGTTCCAGAAGAACTGCTGCACGCCGCGGGCCATGTCGCCAAAGGTGTAGTTCTCGATGCCCTCGGTGACCATCTTGACGGCCTTCGCCAGGCGGCTGAACATCCAGGCGTCGGCCGGCGTCTCCACGACGGGCTCGCCGGGCGTGTAGCCCTCCATGTTCAT
>USLO01000013.1 GCA_900555515.1 uncultured Collinsella sp. | reverse complement strand
CATCCTCGACCAGCAGAATCTTTTTTGCATCTGAAGCCATAACACGGCCCCCCTGTCTCAATTAGCTAAGAACAAGCCCATTTTAACGCACCTGAGCCCGCCGGATGCCGCTATGACGCGGCAGCTCGGCGGGCGGTACTCACAATTACAACGCGTTTATTCCCCTGTTGGCGCCTTTTTAACCCCTCTAAGCTTAAAGAGAGAATAGGCGTGCAGTGACCGTCTCTGGTATACCCTGGCTGTTGCGCACCGTGGCGTACGTAAGGAATGAGTCCGATTTTCCCGCCGTAGCTGGATAATCGCCATACTCCAAAGCGCGGTCGGGCGACAGCAGCGAGCCATAGGTCTTGGCAGAGGTGTCGATCAGGAAATGCGACGCCTGTACCTTAACAAGGTATTTATTCTTCTTGCCAGCCGCACATGCGAGCGGCTCACGGGACAGGAAGAGATACGGCCCTCCCTCATTACCGATATACGTGCCCATGTTGCCCAGGCTGCCCACGCCACTATAGGCCGCCTCGATAGAAAACACGAAGGTATCGCCCATATATACGGCCTCGAAAGGCGAGACTGACGAGGGAAGGACTAGCTGGGCACGCTTGGTGTTGTTGCCGTCGGTCAGATCGATTGCCGTTATGCCGTAGTAGACGCCCTCGTCGTTGCGGACACGCGGCGAGATGGTCAAAATGCCGTCGCTCGCGCGCGGGGCCGATGCAAAGCGACCCGTCGATTTCCAAATTGTCTCGGCCTTGGATTCATCAAGCGAGCGACGATAGCAAAACGAATCGCTACTCGTTTTATTGCCACCTGCCGAGGGCATTTTATACCAGATGACTGATGACCCGAACGCCGTAAACAGCGGCGGATCATAGTCCTTGCCACCTCGATCGAGCTCAACCACGTCGCCAGAGAGCGAAGCGCCCGACAGATTTTGACCGTAGAGCTTCCACGATGAATTGGCAAAGTTCATCTCAACCCACGCGAATACGCTGTCGCCGGCACGGACATCGTAGAATGCATATCCCGTGCCCTCGATAGGATCCTCGATTAATGTGGTAAGCGAGCCATCGCCCAGGTTGAGCACACCGAGTGTGTTGGCGTGCAGTGCCGATGCGGGCGCCATCATCGCCGCGGCGTAATCGCCATCGCAGTAGTACAGCAGCGTACCCAGAGGCAGCGTCCATGACGCCGCCGGCTCAAGATCGATGTCGACTGCCTCGTACTCATCCGTAATCGAGATGATTTTGGAATCGTCCTTGATAACCTGCGGCTCGCCGGCGGCATCATCGCTGGTGCCCGTTTTTTTCGAGCATCCGGCAAGCACCGTGGCAGCGCCCGCGGCAGCCCCACCGAGCACGAAGCCGCGACGCGATATTCCGTTCTTGATGTGATCGGCGATACCCATTAGGCGATCTCGGCGCGAGCGGCCTCGATAGCGCGTGTAAGCTGGTCGGCGCAGGAGGTCTTTTTCATACCGCAGGTATTACCGGCGAGAACCTCGATTACGCGATCGGCAGGAGCGCCCTCGACCAGCTTGGAGATAGCCTTGAGATTGCCGTCGCAGCCGCCGGTAAACTCAACGCCCATCACCTTGTTGCCGTCATCGGAAAGGTCAAGGTGAATATTGCGAGCACACACGCCCTGAGGCTTGTAATCAAACGAAATCATGCGATCCCCTCTCAGAATGTTATTCGAGACGACTATTATCCCCGTCTTTCCCTAAATGCAACGAGGCGCTTTGCCGGCAACACACATTACCAGCAAAGCGCCCTAAAAAGCTAACGTTATGCCCGAACCTACTCGAAGTTCAGCTGCTCCAGACGATCAAAGACCGTGTCGATACGGGTGAGGAAGTCCCACGGATCAAAGATCTCGTCGAGCTTCTCCTGACTGACGGTGCAGCGCGGGTCGGCCTCGAGACGCTCCTTAAAGGTGGGGCCGGAGACACAATCCTGTACCTCGTGCCAGGTTGCCATAGCGTTCTCCTGCACAATGGCGTACGCGTCCTCGCGGGTGATGCCCGTGTCGACGAGGGCGAGCAGTACCTTGGAAGAGAAGATGAGGCCGCGGGTCTTATTGAGGTTGGCCATCATGCGGGCGGGATACAGCTGCAGGCCGTCGATAACGCGGATGAGGCACTGGAACATGTGGTCGAGGGCGATGAAGCTATCGGCCTGGGCGACGCGCTCGGCAGAGGAGTGCGAAATGTCACGCTCGTGCCACAGGGCGACGTTATCGAAGGCAACCTGGGCGTTGGACTTCACGACGCGCGACAGACCGCAGACTTTCTCCATGGTGATGGGGTTGCGCTTGTGCGGCATGGCTGAGCTGCCCTTTTGGCCCTTACGGAACGGCTCCTCGGCCTCGAGCGTATCGGTCTTCTGTAGATTGCGAACCTCGGTAGCGATGCGCTCACAGGTGGCCGCTGTAGTGGCAAGCACGCCGGCAAGGTAGGCATGGTGATCGCGGCTGATGACCTGCGTGGACAGAGGATCGTGGACCAGGCCCAGGTGCTCGCAGACGTACTCCTCGACGAACGGCTCGATGGAGCTGTACGTGCCGACAGCGCCCGAGATAGCACCGAAGGCAACATTCTTGCGGGCGTCCTCAAGACGATCCAGATCGCGCTTGAGCTCCCAGGCCCAAGAGCCAAACTTCATACCGAAGGTCATCGGTTCGGCGTGGATGCCATGAGTGCGGCCGGCACAGAGCGTGTTGCGCTCCTCAAAGGCGCGACGCTTGCAAATCTCGCCGAGCTTCTTGACGTCCTCGATGATCAGGTCGCAGGCCTGGGTGAGCTGGTAGCACAGGGCCGTGTCGCCCAGATCCGAGCTGGTCATGCCATAGTGAACCCAGCGGCTGGGCTTGGGGTCGCCCTCGGGAACATCGGCATCGATGTATTCCTTCATGTTGGTCAGGAAGGCAATGACGTCGTGGCGCGTGACTTCCTCGATCTCATCGACCTTCGCCTTCTCAAAGTTGGCATGGTCGCGGATCCACTGGGCCTCGTCTTTGGAAATACCGATCTTGCCGAGCTCCGCCTGGGCCTCGCAGGCCAGAACCTCGATCTCCTGCCAAATGGCGTACTTGTTCTCGAGGGAGAAGATGTGTCCCATCTCCGGGCGGGTATAGCGATCGATCATAGCGGCTCCTTTTTGGTTATTGGCACGTTGGTCGTAACCCAACCATTGTACCGTGCGCAGGCGCAAGTATGGGCAGCAGGCATTAACCTAACATTTTGGAATTGGAGCGGGCAACGGGACATCCGCGTATTTGCTTCGCAAATCCGCACCGGCTGCGGTCGGCAGACCCGGTCCGTGCACACGCACGGGCACAGCGGGTTGGACCCGACGTTCCCGAGGTCCCCCGTACTCGATGGAGCGGGCAACGGGACATCCGCGTATTTGCTTCGCAAATACGCACCGGCTTCAGGCGCCTGTCGGCGCCTTCGCCTGCTCGCTACAAACGCTTCGCGTTTGCTTAACGCTCGCACCCTGGCGGGCTCGAGTCCCGGCGCTTGGTAGTAAAAAGCACGGCAACGTAACGCTGCCGTGCTTGTGCTTTTTACTGGAGCGGGCAACGGGACTCGAACCCGCGAGTGTCAGCTTGGGAAGCTGATGCCTTACCACTTGGCGATGCCCGCATATGTGGGGGATAGTATAACGCGGTTGTCTTGTTCGATACAAGGGTGGCGATGCTTGTTTTAGCTGTGGAGATTCGTTTGAAAATCGCGTCAATTGTGGAGATGAGGACCTTTGGCCTCCTGTTTTCCCTATCTTCTACCTGCACTTTTGCTTGATTGTTGTATTTGAGCTCAATTTGTCAGGAAATGGGCAAGCTTTTGGTCAGGCTCCGGTACTTACCCGCATGAACCTCGGGGGTAGCCTCATCCTACGCGTCGCAGCCTCCCCGTGCGGCGCACGAGGGATAAGGAGCAGCCATGTCCAACGCACCCACGCACTCTGTCCACAGCGCAATCGCAACAGGTCCGCTGCTCCTGCTCCTCTTCCTGCTTTTCGGCTGCCTGGCACCGGGAGCCGCATTTGCCGTCGATGGCTACGACCAGCTCGGCTTCCGCACTATTAGCGATGATTGTGGGCCCTTCTTCATCGGCAAGTATGAAGCTCAAGACGCCTCGATTGCCTACTGCATGAACCAGGAGCGCCCCGGCCCCACCAAGCCGGGCGGCCCATGGCTCAACTTTGATCAAGGCTGGGTGTGGCTCGACGACGAGTTCGCGGCAATCGTTTGTCACGGATATCCTACCGCCACGTCGTTTGGCGGTTACCATCTTTCACCCGATCGCGCCCGCGCCGCAACCCAGCTTGCCGTATGGATGCTCAACGGCACTACCCATGTCGACGGTACCTATTCCTACACGACCGCTCAGGGCAAAACCAAGAGTGGACACTTTACCGCCGACAATGAAGTCGTGGCGGCTGCGCGGTGGCTCCACGACAACGCAAAATCAGGAAGCATCAAAGCCGCTCCGCACCGCGCGCGGCGCTATCTAGGAGCCGTATCGGGCGGCAGCAGACGTCAAGACATGCTCTATGTACTGCCGGCGGTCTCTGTTTCCTTCCAAAAGCAGTCTGCAAACGCCGTTATTACCAGCGGAAACAATACCTATCAGTTTACCGGGGCAACATTCGATATTTTTGAGAGCGCTAGCGGCGCGCGTGTCGGCACCATCAAGATGGACAGCAACGGTCGAGCGCAAGCAACACTTCTGCCCAACACGGCATACTACCTAGTTGAAACGAAGGCACCGGCCGGCTATGTCCCCCGTCGTGATCACATCGCCTTTACCACGGGGAATGACGGTGGACAGGTCGCCATTGATGAACAGCCCGGCACCATCAACCTGCGTATCGTAAAACTCGATGCCGCGACGAATGCCGGCCCCCAGGTGGGATCTTCACTCGCAGGAGCAGAGTTCACGTGTGTGTCGCAATCAACCCCTGGATGGGCACAAATCCTCACGACCGACGAAAGCGGTCGGGCCACCCTCGCCGATGTCCCCTTAGGAACCTTTACCATCTACGAATCAAAAGCCCCCGAGGGCTACCTGCCATCCAACGACAGCTGGACCTATACCGTTGGAGCCGACCAGCTCGGCGATTCAGGCGTGGTCGAGATCGAATTTCGCGTTTCCGATATCCCCATTGCGTTTAACCTTGAGATTTCCAAATTCAAGGATTACGGCAATAGCGACCAATCCGGCCTGGAGCAGCCGGCGGGTGGTGTTGTCTTTGAGGTTGTCAGCAACAGCTCTCAGCAGGTTGTTGGCACACTGACCACAAACATCTATGGCTTTGCCTCCACCAAAGACCAGCCCGAAGCATGGTTCGGCACAGGTAAGCGACCCGCCGGTGTCCACGGAGCCGTCCCATACGACCGTGCCGGCTACACGGTTCGCGAGGTTCCGGAAACCGTCCCCGAGGGTTTTAAACGTGCAGGGGAATGGACCGTCGGGGCCAATCAGATTTCCAACGGCGCCGAGCTTCAATATATCGTGGACAACCACGCTCTGTCGACGCATCTCCAGATTGTAAAACGCGATGCCCAAACAGGCGCTTCTGTTCCACTAGCCGGATTCACCTTCCAACTCCTCGACAGCAATCACGAACCTGTCTCACAAACTTGCTGGTATCCAGCACATAACGTAATGGACACCTTTACGACTGACGCGACCGGGACCGTCACACTGCCCGAATCGCTCGTGCCGGGCACCTATTATGTACGCGAAACCTCGGCCAAAGAGCCCTATCTTGTCGGCGAAGAAATCGAGGTAAACATACCCGCCGACATGAACCTAACGCCCGTTGCAATCACCTCGTATTATGACCACGCCGCGACCGGAAACATCAGGATCGTTAAAACCGATGCCATAGACGGCAGCAGCCTCGCGGGCGCCGTCTTTGAGATCCGTGCCTCGGGTGATATCGTGCGCCCCGACGGTAGCATTGCCGCGCTCGACGGTGAGACCGTCGCGACCGTCACGTCGGATGAAACTGGAGAAGCACGCGCGGACAACCTCCCGCTGGGATCTGGCACCGCACGCTACGAGGTTGTCGAGACTCAATCGCCGGCAGGCTTCTTACTCGATCGGACATCCCATATTGTCGACCTTACTTATGCCGACCAGAAAACACCCGTTGTAGAAGCACGGCTTAACGTATCCGACGATTACACCAAGGTTGATATCTCCAAGGTCGATGCAAGCGGAGAGCAGGAAGTGAAAGGCGCACAACTCACCTTATATGGTCCCGATAAAACCGAAATAGACTCCTGGACCTCATCCGACAAGCCGCACCGCGTCGAACATCTTGCACCTGGCACCTACTCGTTGCGCGAAATGATGTCTCCGCGGACCTATGACCTTGCCGAGGAGATAACATTTGAAATAAAGGATACGGGAGAAGTCCAATCCGTCGCGATGAAGGATGCGCCCATCGAGATCAAGGGGCAGGTCGACAAGCGTCAGGAACTTGTCCAACCTATCGAAAAGGGCCTGTTGGCTAACGGCGATGGTAAAAACCGCGCCACGACGCAAACCAATAGTGATGGGCTTTTCTCCTATACCATCGATGCTCGAAACGATTCCGCTACTTGGGTTGATGAGTTTACGATTACCGATGATCTTGAGTGCGCCAAAGACGGAACGGCGAGATTCATCTCAATCGAAACCCCCGTCGCCATCGGCGACCTCAACGGTCTGTGCAACGTATGGTATCGCACGACGCCGTTGGACTCGACAGACGTCGATGAGCCGGCAAACGCGACACTTGACGATGGGCACGAAAATCCTTGGCTTGAGTCCGACGAAGTAAAAGAGAGCCTGGGTGAGGACTGTCGCCTCGTCGATTACGACGGTTGGCACCTCTGGAAGGCGGATATCTCGACCACGGAATCCACCACACTCGAGGCGGAAGAGCTCGACCTTGCATCCAATACCGTCGTAACGGGCATTCGAATTGAATACGGTGCGGTAGCCGCCGACTTTACGACTCGAAGCGATGCGGATTCTTGGACCCGCGATGATCTCAAAGATGAGCACGACGACCTTGACGATGCCAAAGCAATCCTTGGTGCAGACGCTCGGGGCGCAGTCGTGCACATGCAGGCAACATCGGCTTATACGCCCCAAACCGCACTCACCAACAGCGCACGCGTCGATCTTTGTCGCAACGGCGGCGGCGATAAACTTGAGTCACATGACGAGGACTGTGTCATTCAACGCTGTACCCTACCGCAGGACCTACCGGCAACAGGACCAGTTCCCATCGCCGCTTGCATCACCGCGCTCCTGACCTCGGGTGCCGCAGCCCTATGGTTCGCTCGCCTTAGGTCGATCCCAAAGAAGCGCTAGCGCGATGAAAAAGCGGGCGAGCCAGTCCCCTGGCTCGCCCGCTTTCAATCATTTAAATCGCCGTATCTACTCTGCAGACGAAGATCCACCATCAACGATTGCCCGCTCGGACTCAGGAATCCCATCGGCACCCGTGCTCTGTTCTTGCTCCACCTCTTCGCTGATTGCGGAGGCGGGGGTCGAGCCCTTCGCACCCACGATGTAGGCGGCCCCAAATCCTAACGCAATGGCAATCAAGGTCAAAATCACGTAGACAGGCCAATGGCGCTTAATATACGAAAACACGTTGACTCCTTAGAGCTCCGTCTACGAACGGCGGATAACCTCGGTCACGACCTCGGATACCGTGGCAATGTTCGTCGGGTTGACATTGTGGGGCAGGTCATCCTCGGTACGAGCGCAAGCCAGACGCGTGCCGTCCACGCCGGCGATGGTGAGGGCTCGGCGGCTCGCCTCGAGCGCGGCATAGGCATCGGTCTTGGCATAGGGCATCTCGAGCGCGCCACAATCGACATGGAACGACTTGCAGACCTTGCTGACCAGGTTCATGATGCGGCGATCGCCCTTGAGCAGTTGTTGTTCGCCCTCGACCGTCACAACCGAAAGCCTACCGGCGCCGACGGATTCAAGATTGATAAAGAATACGCCGCGGAGCTTATCGCGATGCGAAGCCAAGAAGGCCTTCATGCCGGCGCCATCACAATCCGAGGCGCCCGTTGCCACAAACCAGATATCGTGACCGAGCAGCTCATCATCGCCCATAGAGGCGACAGCCGAGAGCATATCTTCGGAAGAAGCGCCATCGGAAGACGTAGCGCCACCCTTCCAGCCATCGTTATCGTCCTCGAAATTATCCCACGAACCGATACCGCGACCGGACTTCTTGGCATCGTAATCGTCTTCGACGCCCAGCCAATCACTCATGCTGTCCTGCTCGTTTTTCTTTTTACGGCCGAACAGACCACCCAGGCCGCGCTTACGAGACTTGGGTGCCGCCGGGGCGGGAGCCGAAATGGTCTCGATCGGCTGCGCGCCCGACGCAACGGTCATAGGAGGCGCAACGGGTGCCGATGTGGGTTCGGGACCCTGGGCAGTAGCAAAGGGATCGTTGACCTGTGCGGAGGGGTCGGGAAGGTCGAACAGCGACGTGCGAGACGCAACGTTTGCCTGCTTCATGGACGGCAGCGACGGATCGGGGACCGAAGCCAGCGGAGACGAGGAAGGTGCAGGCGACGGTGCCGACGCCGGATCGGGAACATTCATCTGCGGACGCGGCGATGCCTGGGAGGAAATCTGGGCCATAAGGGAATCGACCGTTTCGTCCTGAGTGGGAGCGACATTGGCAACCGTGGCACCGGAACCACTCGGGGTCGGCATGGTGAAAATCTGCGTGGAGTAAGGCCTCGACTCATCCGTCTCGGGAGTCTCGGAAACCGCAGGCACTTCCTCCTGCTCGGCCTCGGTCGAATCACCTTGATCGGCTGCCGCGTATTGCTCTTCGTCAGAGTTGGCCTCAACGGACTCGTCCTCGGCGACATCTTGGATTTCGGCAGCATCAATAGGCTCGTCATCGTCTGCCGCGTCGCCCTGCTCATCGGAAACAGGAAGGGGCTCGGCAATCGCGGTGCCCTGCTTTTCAAACGTTATCGTGGAATCGAACTGCGCGGCATCAAACGACATGGTGCTATCGACGTGCTCCTGAGCCTCGAAAGACGTCGTCGCCTCAACAACATCCGCGGACGCCGGTTGCTGGGACTCAAAGGACGTTGTAGCTTCGGCGGCGTCGACGGGCGCGGACTGCATAGCCTCGTTCTGCTCGAACTCTTGCGCCGCGTGCTCACGTGCCGCCTCGGCTGCCTGCTGCTGAGCGATAGCCTCCTGCTCGGCAGCCTCGCGTGCGGCAGCGCGCTTCTCCTCGAAATCGTCGACAAATTTCTTGCCCTTTGCAAGCGCACCCTTAAAGAAGTTGGAAGCGCTGGCGCCAATCGACGAGAACGCGGATGCAATGTCGGCATGGGGCGTTGCCGCGGGAATCTCGGCCGAGAAATCAGTATCGCTCTCGTAAGACACGCGCCTCGGCTGTTCAACGTAATCGTCGTCAGACTCGTCCGCAACGTCTTGCGCCGGCGCGGCGGGAGCCAAAATGTCCAGTCCTGCCGCGGGATCGATCGCGGACACCGCCTCGGGATCGGCAACGGCAGCGGTAACCGCGGCAGACTCATCATCCGCAGCGACAACGGGCGCAGGCGCAGCCACGACGGGGGCAGGCTCGGGCTCAAACGTCGGCTCCTCGCCCTCCTCGTAATCGAGCGTGCAGGACTCGGGAAGCATTCCGAGCGCACGGATGGCATCCGAACCAAAGCGGATGTTGCCGGCGGCGTTGCGATAGAGCTTGGGCTCGGGCTCGGCCGCGACAGGCTCCTCCACCGGCTCGGCAGCGGAAACCTCGTCATTGAACTCTTCAGCCTGGACAGCCTGATTCTGATCCTCGGGCACGATGGCGCCGATCAGCGTCTCGTCGGCAGACGCACCCTCAAAGCCCTCGATCTGCTCGTCGAAAGCCTCACCCTGTTCGGGCTCGGTCTGAGTGTCGGGAGCAATCGGCTGACCGAACTCGTCCTCGGCGTAGGTAGGCTCTTCGTACTCGATGGTGTTGCCGTAGTCGTTTTGCTGCTGGGCCGCGGCATACTCCGCCGCTGCACGCGCCATTTCCTCGGCACGACGCTTCTGCTCCCCAAAATAGGTATCGAACGGAACATCGTCGGGAAACTCGTTTTCGCCCTGGAAGGGAGCAACGTTGTCCATAACGCCGAGCATAGCGGCGACAGAAGACTTGTTGCACACCGCGCCGGACGTATAGGGAAGAATGTGGCGGTTAGAGATGATGTTTGCCGCGTTGGCAAGTGCAACGAGGGAAGCGAGGATCGCGACAATCCACAGCAGAACCTTGAGCGCGCCGGGGAGCGGCAGGATGCGCAGGATGGCAACGGCAGCAGGGGCAACCGTGGCAACGGGCAACAGCTTGGCGATGAGCGCACGATACGAAGCATAGGGCTCGCGGGCGAGTAGCTCAGCACGGGGAGAGTCGTAGTGTGCGACAACGACCACTGGGCGGTTACGCGGGGACGCGAGCGGGCCCGAGGCCTTGTGGTAGGCGATGACATTTTGGCTCACGCCCGTCTTGCCCAGGCGCGAAACCACGGGGTGCCCTGTGCGCTCGAGCACGTAAAGAACGGCGCCGACAATGGCCAGCAAGGTGCCGACCAAGCCGATACCGCCGCCGATGCCCATCAGCAGGGCACCGGTAAACGCAAGAATACCGGTAACGGCAAATGCCAACCTACTGGGCGCCGGGGCATTGAACTCCTGAACCTCGGGATCAAAGCCGTGGTTGCGGAAGATCTGAGCGATATCCTCGGCAGCCAAGCGCTCTTCTTCGCTGCACGCCGGCGTAATGCCGGTGTTCTGCAGCAGGTGGTTAATATAGTTCTGGGTGTTCGCCATGTGCGCTCCACATCCATAATCCGACAAATAGGCCCAATGCATGCACATTAGAACCGTATATAGTCGAAAGTATACCCCGAGCAAGCGCAAACGACCGAATTCGGGCCATCTTAACGCCCCGAGCGGACAAGGATATAGCCTAATCTCCATATCGGACTAAAATCATGGCAGCAAACCACCTTCTCATGCGAGGACTCTATGACGGCAAGCGACACGACCGAGACAATTAAAAAGGGGAATTCGGAGCCCAGTTTCGATAAAACGGCTCAGCGCATCCTCAATCTTTTCTTTGTGCTCAATAGCTCCCCCGAACCGCTGACGACCGAGCAGATCGTCTTGGATTCTGACCTGGGATATGGCTCGGGCAACATCGACTCGGATAAGCGCAAATTTCGGCGCGATCGCGACAAACTGCTCGAGCGTGGCATCTTAATCAAAGAGGTTCGCCCTGCCGGTGCGCAGGAGACCGAGGAAAGCTCGTGGACAATCGACCGCGAGCACACGTTTGCAGCAGGCGGCCTCATCACCGCAGACGACGCCGATATCCTGCTCAACGCCATCGACCAGACACTAGCGGCCGGCTCATCCACTTTTGCCGCACCGCTTGCCGATATTCGCTCCAAGATTGCCTATCTCACCGGCAGGACGACGGTAGACGAGGCGCCGATCAGCCGCTCTCCCACCGTCGATGCGGTTTGGAGCGCCTTTGCCGAGCGTTGTGCACTGCGATTTTTATATCAGAACGGACGCGGCGAGCAGAAAGAACGTACCGTCCGCGTCTACGGCATGTTCGAGCGCGAGGGTGTGGCGTACTTCTGCGGCCTCGACAACGTCACCGACGACATCAGGACATTCCGCTGCGACCGTATCGTACGCGCTTGGCGCCCTTCGAAGGCCTACGTCATCCCCGCGAACTTCAATCTAAACGACTATCTGTTCTTTGAATTCGATTTTGCCGACCGACCGCCCGTTGCAGCCACGTTCTCGTTCGCCCCTCAGACGCAGATCGATATGATCAACGGCCTCACGCGTGGGCGAGGTGAGCTCGCACACACCGATGCAGGATGGACCTGGACCGTTGACGTGCGCGACCTTGAAGCCGCCGCCTCATTTTGCATGGCCCACGCCATGGACGGCATGAGGCCCGTGGCCCCCAAATCGCTCAAACAGGCGTGGAACCACCTCATTGAAAGGACGGTGCACGAGCATGCCCGTGTGTAAACTCACCAGCGAGCAGAGGCTCTCGCGCGCCATCGACATCATGGAGGCCCTCTACGCCGCCGGCGAGAGCGGCATGACACGAACCGAGATTTGCAGTCGCTTTGACATCACGGGGGTGTCGCTCGACGAGATTCTCGAGATCGTCTCGACGCTCGCGGACCGAGAATCGGGCGCGCGCATCATCTGCGAATGCCACGGCGAGCATGTGGTCCTCACCGGTGACGCCGGGCGTGTGCTACCGCTGCGCCTGAGTGCCGCCGAGGGCGCTGTGCTCAACCACGAACTTGAATCGTTGGGGATCGAGCCGCAGACGGCAGCTCGGATTCGATCTGCTCTTCTACCCGAAGAGCTCGGCTATAACCAGCGCGTCTTTGACACCGTCAACCACGGGTCGCACTGGCAGCAGCTGAGCTGCGCCATTCAGGACGGCGTTCGCTGCCGCATCTCGTATCGCTCGATGGACGATGCACGGCCACGTGAGCGTCTGGTCGACCCCTTGCGCATTACGGCAAACGGCGACCAAACATACCTGATTGCCTGGGACATCGCGGTCGATGAGCAGCGCACCTATCGCATGGATAAAATCGAGGGACTCGCCTTGACGGAAGACTCCGTCGTGCCTCATGCACCGGACGTCACATCCCTCCACGATTCCCTTGCTCGGACGCAGCGTAGCGCAAAGCTCTTGATGCCATTCGATATGGCGGAGTATCTGGACTGGGCCGGCATCACCCTAATCGAGCGCAGCGGGGCAGACATGGCAACGGTAACCGTGCATTACGGCTCCGAGCGTTGGCTACTGAGCCAGATAATCGCAGCGGGCGGAGCCATCCGCATCTTGGATGACCCCGCCCTGTCAAAGCGTCTGTGCGATATGGCAAAAACCCTCGTCTGTCCGCTTTAGCGCCGCCGCTCGTGGCGTGCACGCCACAGTTGCAGATAGTGCCCGATCTGCGCCGATTCGATGCGCTGGTAGGAGCTCGTGGGCAGCGACGTTAAGAACTTCTTTCCGTAGCCCTTCGTCACCAGGCGCGGGTCGGCCAGAATCAGCACGCCGCAATCGGTCGACGAGCGGATAAGGCGGCCGGCCGCCTGCTTGACCTCGAGCACCGCCTCGGGCAGCGAATAGCGCGCCCAAGCGCGGTCTTCGCGCAGGTTGCGCTCGCACGAGAGCGGGTCCGTGGGACTCGAGAACGGCAGCTTGGGAATGATGACGCAGCGCAGCGTCTCGCCGCTGGCGTCGAATCCCTCCCAGAAGGCCTTAAGGGCAAAAAGCGACGAGGTCGGCTCGTTGATAAACCGGTCGCGCAGGCGACGAGGAGATGAGTTGCGCTGCTGGCAGTTGAGCTCCAGACCCGCACGGGCCATCTTAGGCTCAACGCGGGCGTACAGGTCTTCCATGTCGCGCCGATTGGTGAACAGTGTGAGCACCGATCCGCCCATGGCAAGATGGGCGTCGACCAGCACGCGCTCGAGCGCTGTAAGATAGCTCTCACGATCGCGCGGATCGGGGATATCGCCCGCAACGACTACAGCCATGTTCGAATCGAAGTCGTAGCTCGAGTCCAAGTGCAGCGACGAGGATGTTGAAGCACCGATGCGATCGAGACCGACCGCGTGGTTAAAGTGTTCAAAGCTTTTGGACACCGTCATGGTCGCCGAGGCAAAGATAGCCGTGTGAACCTCGGGCAGCCACTCGGTTGCCAAGGCCTCGCCAATGTCGATGCGCTCTGCGGTCATTGACTCTCCGCCGGCACGCAGCCTGCGATTGACCTGCAGCGAATACACGTAGTGTTCATCGGTGCCGTCAATGATGAGTTTGAGGTTCTCGGCCAGCTCGTGCAGGCGGCGCGAAATATCACCCAGGTCGACAACAACCTCGGGCTTGTCGGCGGCGACGGCTTGCACCAGCGCGTCGACGCTCTTGTCAGCTTGTTCCAATGCGTCGATGGCAGTGTAGGCCGACTGTAAGAAATCATGCCAGTCGTCAGATTCGCGCAGCTCGGGGCCAATCCATAGATTGGCATTGTCATAACCCCCACGGGCACGGCGGCCGAGCTCGCGAACGCCATCGAACACGTCGGCGATTGCCATGCTCGCGCGCGCAACCGTCGACGTCGCCTTGGCAGTAAGGCCCAAATAGAGCGTAGAGCCCTCGGAGGTTGCCAAATCACGGGAGACCTGGCTTAGCGCACCGGTGCTCGAGCCACCCAGGCGCTCAAACAGAACGCGTGATTCGTCCGCCGACACCACGCGCGCCCACTGACGGCGCGCCTCGCGCTCGATGGAATGGGCCTCGTCGATTACCCAATGACGAATCGGAGGCAAAATCCTGCCCTCGGCCGCAACATTGCGGAACAGCAGGGAATGGTTGGTGACCACCACATCGGCATGCGCCGCACGACGGCGAGCGCCGTGGACCAAACATTTATCAGGGAAAAACGGGCAGAGGCGGCGAGCACACTCGCGCGAGGCCGTCGTAAAGTCGGGGCGGTTGACGCTGCGCCACCGAATGCCAAGCGAGTCGAGGTCGCCATCGGCTGATTGGCAGACGTACGCCATAATGACCGCGACCGCCGTGAGCGTGTCCGCCGGATCGCGCTTGGTGGTAATCTCGACCTGGCCTCGGCTCATGCGCTCAAGCTTGCGCAGGCACGGATAGTGGTCATAGCCCTTGAGAGCGCAAAATGACAGACCACCGTCCAGTTGCTCGGCAAGTTTTGGCAGCTCATGGTACATGAGCTGGTCTGCAAGATTGTTCGATTTGGTCGCAATACCAACCGTGATGTTGTTACGGCGTGCCGCCTCGGCAAAAGGCACCAGATAGGCCATCGATTTGCCGACGCCTGTGCCCGCCTCAATTACACGATGAGTGCCCGTGACCAGCGCATCGCGGACCTCGAGCGCCATCGCGATCTGCTCATCACGCGGCTCGTAAGTGGGATACATGCGATTGACCAGGCCACCTGGCGCATAGTCTGCCTCAATCTCCTCACGACTCGGCATCTTGAGGACCGGCAGTTCGTCGGCGTCCACCCGATCGTCGGCGCGATCGGCCTTGAGAACGTCAGTACGAGCGGCGCCGAGAGAGAAGATAGAACCAGGGTTCTGCCCTGCCAAGAATGAGAAGATAGGACGATAGGACCAAGGCACATCCGGATGCATGTCGGCTAGGCGCGCCATGAGGCCCTGGGGCAAGTCGGTGAGCGCCACGAGCAACACGCGCCATACGCCACACAGGGCGTCGACGTCGGCATTGGCACGGTGTGATACCGAGTCACAGCCAAACAGATCGGCCATAAAAGACAGTTTGTGCGAGGCCAGGCGCGGAAGCGCGATGCGCGACAGCGCCAGCGAATCGATCCAAATATCGCTCACGTTGACGCCGCCTTTGACCGACTCGATAAACGAGCGGTCGAACGTGGCGTTATGTGCGATCACCGGGCAACCACCGACAAAATCGGCGAGGGCGGCGACGGCCTCAACGGCCGACGGGGCATCTGCCACATCGGCATTTGTAATGCTCGTGAGCTCGGTAATCTCGGCAGGAATCAGCTGCTTGGGATGCACGAAGGTATCGAAGCGGTCGATAACCTCGCGGCCCGAAAGACGGGCCGCCGAGATCTCGATCAGCTCGTTGTCCTGCACCGAAAGACCCGTGGTCTCGGTATCGAGGACAATCACATCTTCCTCGATAAGGCCGAAGGACTGCGTTTCGGCGCGTTCGGCAAGCGTGGCATAGGAGTCGATGACAAACTGCGGCGTTCCTGACGAAACCGCGTCCTCGATTAGCATGCAATGCCCGCTCGACGAAGACCCATACGGATCAGACTGTCACAGACCTGCGGGAACGTCATGTCGTCGGTGTGGCGGATCTCATCCGGATACAGCGACGTATCGGTCATGCCGGGAATGGTATTGGTCTCGAGGATAACGGGGCCGTCCTCGCTCACGATAAAGTCGCTGCGCGAGATACCCAGGCACCCGAGGGCCTTGTGAGCGGCACAGGCAAGCTCCTGGGCACGAGCGTAGTTCTCGGGTGAAATCTGCGCCGGAATGCGATGGATGTCCGTAGGGTCGACATATTTCACGTCCAGATCGTAGAACTCGCAGTCCTCGGGCTTACGAATCTCGACAATCGGCAGGGCGCGCACGTCATCTTCACCGTATACACCGACGGTGATCTCGGTACCCTCGATGCACTTCTCGACCAGCACTTTGTCGCCGTACTCAAACGCCTTGGCGATTGCCGCGGGCAGCTCGGAGGGCTCATGGACCAGGGAAATGCCATAGCTGGAACCGTTGACGGCCGGCTTCACAAAGCAGCGCTCGCCACAAACCTCGACGATATGATCGATATCGACTTCATCGCCCACCTCGAGCGCAAGGCCGGGGGCAACGGGAATGCCCGCCTTGGCGTACAGGAGCTTAGAGACCTCCTTGTCGGCACCGCAGGCGCTGGCAAGCACGCCCGAGGCCGTGTAGGGGATACCCAGGGTCTCCATGGCGCCCTGCATGGCGCCATCCTCGCCGCCGGCACCGTGCATGGCGATAAACGCCACGTCAAAGCCGCCGGTCGCCATGGTTACCATAAAATCATCGGCGGCCGTGTCGAGCAGCTCCACCGAAGTGTAGCCGGCCTCCTTCAAGGCAACCACGACGTTCTTTCCCGAATTGAGCGAGATCTCGCGCTCAGCGGAATGACCGCCCGCCAAGACCGCTACGTGCATGTTCTCTAGGCTTTTACCCGGCATGGGCAGACTCCTCCTCTATAATTTCTGCAGCTGATACCATATTGTAGCGATACCCTCTACGTTTCCCCAAAATCGAAAGGCTTCCATGAATCCCAGGACTAAATCTCAGGACATTCGCGACTTGAGCCAAAACGATATTCGCGAGCTCGTGGCCGAACTTGGCCAGCCCGCCTTCCGCGCGAAGCAGCTCATCGAATGGGTCTTCGAGAAGAACGTTTGTTCGTTTGACGATATGACCAACCTTCCCAAGGCTTTCCGCGAGCAGCTTAAAGAGGCTTTTGCCTTTGACACGCCGACTGAACTAACCAAGCAGGTTTCCAAAGATGGCTCTCGTAAGTATCTGCTCGAGTACCACGACGGCGTTTCCGTCGAGACTGTCGGTATGCCCCGTCGTAACAAGCTTTCCGTCTGCGTTTCCACCCAGGCAGGCTGCGGCATGGGCTGCGCCTTTTGCGCTACCGGTCTCAACGGCCTCAAGCGCTCGCTGACCGCTCAAGAGATCGTCGACCAGGTACTTCATGTATCCAACGACTTTGGCGAGCGCGCCACGAGCGTTGTCTTCATGGGCCAGGGTGAGCCGTTTGCCAACTACGACGAGGTTCTCAAGGCGCTGCGAATCCTCAACGACCCCGATGGCATCGGTATTGGCGCTCGCCACCTCACCGTCTCTACCAGCGGCGTTATTCCAGGTATTCGCAAATTTGCCGACATCCCCGAGCAGTTCACGCTTGCCGTTTCCCTGCATTCCGCCATCCAGTCGACGCGCAATAAGCTCATGCCAGGCGTTAAGAAGTACACGCTGCTTCGACTTCACGAGGCGCTTCAGCTTTACACCGAGAAGACTGGCCGCCGCCCGACCTATGAGTATGCCATGATCGAAGGCGTCAACGATACGAATCCCGAGATGCAGGCGCTCTGCGACTTCTGCGAGGGAACGCTGTGCCACGTTAACCTGATTCAGCTTAACGACATCGAGGGCAGCCCGCTCAAGCCGTCGCCGATTCATAAGGTTGAGGATCTTCAGCGTCGTCTTGAGTCCCGTGGCATCGAGACCACGATTCGTAACTCCCGTGGTAACGATATTGACGCCGCCTGCGGACAGCTGAAGCAGCGCTTCAAAGTTCAGAAGAACGCATAGGGGAGTCGCACCCCAAAACGTTTCATGTGAAACATCGAACAGTCCCGGTTGCAGGATATGCAACCGGGACTGTTTCATTTATTGACTACAATTTTAGCTTTGCTGCTACTGGTCCCATTTTTTACGGGCAAAATAAGGGGTCCTTGTCTCGTGAATCAGACAAGGACCCTTCAAAATATACTGGGTAATTGTTAGGTACCTAATAGCCTACATTTTCCCATTGGTTGCTAACCCAACTTTGATTAATCTTTGGATTCTTCGTTACCTGAGCAGTACGCATAGCAACATCTTCTGTCATAACATCCATCTTCTTCTTGGAAGTATCGACGATATCCTGCGCACCACGAAGCAAACGACCTCGAAGCTCATCGTCTGTCGCGATCTTATAGCCAGCAAAGGCACCAGCCGCGACGGTTGTCGCCAATGCAATCGCAATAAAAATCTTATTCCTCATCTTGGTCTCCTTGATCAAGCTGAATCATTTCGCCAAGAATACGAGAGAGCTCTTCCTCGTCTTTAAACTCAATCTCAATCTTGTTCTTTCCACGCGAGCTCTTCACACGCACGTTGGTATTAAATACCTGACGAAGCACACGGGCAGCCTTTTTAAAAGACTGAGGCGTTGCGGGCCTCGGCGTCTTAGGTGTCTCTCCGGCAGAAAACAACGGGGCAAGATTTTCTGTCGCTCTGACGGAAAGACCCTCTGCAACAACCTTCTCCGCCAGTCGAATTCGAGCATCCTCATAGGGAACTGCAAGAATCGCACGTGCATGACCGGCAGTAAGTTTACCCTCAAAAATCATCTGCTGAACTACTTCGGGGAGATCAAGAAGGCGAAGCGAGTTTGTAATTGCAGAGCGTGACTTGCTTACCGCCTTCGACAATGCCTCCTGGGTCATACCGCTGGCGTCGATGAGCTGGCGATAGCCCTTAGCCTCTTCGACGGGATTCAGATCAGAACGCTGAAGGTTTTCGATGAGAGCAAGAGCCAGCATCTCTTCATCATTAACATCTTTAATGATGACAGGTAGTTCCTCAAGACCAGCAAGCTTTGATGCCTGGTAACGACGCTCACCGGCGATGATCTCATAGCCGTTTCCATGCTTGCGAACCAAAAGCGGCTGCAAAACGCCATGTTCTTGGATTGACTCGCTCAGCTCACGAAGTTCAGTTTCGTTAAAGTGAATTCGCGGCTGATTAGGGTTGGGAACAATATCCTCAATTGGTAGTTTTGTTTCAGATGCGGCATTTGAAGCCGATGCAGCCGAACCACCGGTCTCATACTCGGCCTCTGAGACCAAAGCATTGAGTCCACGTCCCAATCCTCCACGTTTCTTTACACTAGGCACGCTTGATCACCTCTTTTGCAAGGTTCATATATGCTTTTGCACCCTTATTTTGAGGTGCATAGGTAATTA